>JAUVVT010000321.1 GCA_030604505.1 bacterium
CCAAGTTTGCTTTTGAAAAAGAGAGTGAGCGCCGCCGAAGGCGGGTCCGCCTACGGCGGAAAAGAAAACTTTAATTATATATAGTTAGTCAGGAATATTCTTAATAAATGAACGGATTCAGAGAACTATTAAACAAAATTCGAAAAAAAAATGATTATGAAAGAAGGAGAATAGATATATCCATTCCTCCCTATGGTGAAGAAATATTTATCCAGCAGGAGAAGAAAAAGCGTATTCCATATTTAAATATATTATTGTTTTTATTGACGATATTTACTACACTTGTTGCCGGAGCATTAATGGAAGGAGCGGATTTAAGATCAGATTTTAGTTCTTTGAAGATGGGCATTCCTTTTTCATTTACTTTAATTACAATATTAGGATTTCATGAATTCGGCCATTTTATTGCCTCGAGAATTCACGGAGTTAAAGCTACTCTGCCGTATTTTATACCTGCTCCGCCGTTTCCTTTCATTATTGGTACGTTCGGAGCTTTTATAAAAGTAAAATCCCCGATTTATGATAAGAAAACACTTCTGGATATTGGTGCTGCAGGACCTATTGCAGGATTTTTAATTGCGGTACCTTCTGTTATTTGGGGACTTCAGATTTCAGAGGTTAGAGAAGTGATACCAGGCCAGGGATTTGTGCTTGGTAATTCTCTTCTGCTGCATATTTTGGAAAAAATAATTTATGGAAATATTCCTCCCGGATATGACATTCATCTGGGTTCAGTCGCTTTTGCCGGATTTATCGGACTTCTGGTTACTGCATTTAATCTTCTGCCAATCGGACAGCTTGATGGAGGACATATTTCTTATGCTCTTTTTGGAAGAAAACAAAATATAATTGCAAAAATAGTTTTTGTTTCATTAATCTTACTTTCATTTTTATGGCTTGGGTGGCTGATTTGGGCTATGTTAATTTATACAATCGGATTTAAACATCCTCCAACTGTCAATGATTTTTCTATAATTGATAAAAAAAGAAAGATTATCGGATATATATGTATTACTATTTTTATATTATGCTTTACTCCAATTCCCTTCTCAATTTAAATCATCTAAATCCTTTCTTTCTAAAAAAAATGTTTGAAATTGTTATTTGTTTTCTTTAATTTAATTGTATTAATAATTAATTGTGTTATAAATATAATGTGATTTTTTATATTAACAGATTATGAAATATCATTTAAAGACAAATCTTACCGGAATATTTATATTTGTTTTAATCTTTGTTTTTATTACGCCTGAGATATTGAGTTGTAGAGATATTAATTTTTATGAAAACAGAGACTATAATAACTTGCCTCAAGAGTATGGATTTGCAAATGTTTCAGCTTTTAGAAACGTAATAGACCTCAATGGTGAATGGGAATATACAAAAGAGCCCGAATCGGGGTGGGAAAAGGTTTTTGTGCCGAGTTGTTATGATTATAAAGGCAAATTATTCTTTAGAAAAGAATTTGAAGTTGATTCAACTTTTATCGGAAAGTATCTAGAATTATTTTTATATGGTATAAATTACAGATGTACTATAAAAATAAATAACAGATTGATTGGAAACCATTTTGGCGGGTATTCTGCATTTTCATTTGAGGTGCCGGATAATATTATTAGAATAGGCAAAAAAAATAAGATAGAAATAGAGGTTAATAATAGGTTAGACGTCGAAGAAACAATACCTATAACTCAACAAGTCTATGGTTGGAAAAATTATGGAGGAATATTCAGGGAAATTTTTATTGTGAGTTTCCCGAAAGTATTTATAAATGAAGTAAATATTGCTTATGATTTTTCGGATAGTTTAGAAAATTGTCAGAATAATATAAAAATAACGATTAAGAATTTTGATAAAATAATTCCTCCAAATAAAATAGAGAAAACTAAGACGGTTGAAAATATTGTTGAAATTGGATATGGAATAGAACTTTATGATTCTTTTAGTGATAAATTGATTTTGAAGGTTGATTCCGGAAATGAGCTTCTAAAAATTCATAGGTCGAGTATTGCCGAAGTAAGCTTTGGAATAAAGAATGTTCAACTTTGGGATATAAACAATCCAAAATTATATAAACTTCATGTATATATTACACAGAATAAACAGAAGATTGATGAGGAGAAAATTACAATCGGATACCGTGATATAAAGGTTAAGGGCGACGATATTTATATAAATAATAAAAAAGTTAAACTTTGGGGAATCTTTTATCAGGAGGATTATCCCGGTCTCGGTTCCGCACTAAATTGGAATGTCATTGAACAAGACATTATAAAAATAAAGAATCTGGATTTTAATCTTATTCAGAGTTATTATCCTTTCCATCCCTATTTTTACGAATTATGTAATAAACATGGCATTTTTGTAATAGTGAGCCTGCCTATATGGAATGTTCCCGCTGTCTGTTTTGAAAATAAAAAATTTAATGAACTCAGTATTAATTATTTAAGAGAAATAGTCCAAAAAAACAATCGGTTTGCTTCGGTTATTGCTTGGGGAATCGGAGGGGAAATCGAATCATCAGATATTTCAACAGTAAAATATGTCAGGAAGATAGTTGAAAACTTAAGAGAACTCGATTCAAGGCCTTCCTTTTTCTCCACAAGGGTAATTGAAAATGAAAAATGTGCTGATTTAGTTGATATGCCGGGATTGAATTTATACGTTGATTCTCCTGAAAAAATGTATGAAAAGATAAAATCCTGGAAGTTGAAATTTCCCGATAAACCTTTGATAATTTCCCGATATGGAATAGACTTTTTTTCTTTAGGTATAAATGAAAGTCGCAGTGCAAGTTTTATGGATTTTCATGCTATGACTCTTAAGAGCTTGTATGAAAAAATATATTCCGACCCTGATATAGATATGAGTATATTATGGAGTTATTCTGATTGGAGAATGGAAAAACCCTTAAATATTGTTCCTCCTGACTTAGACCAGTATCTTTATTTAATTGGACTGACGGATTACAATAGAAATGAGAGGGTTTCATACAGAGTTTTAAAGGCTTTAAAAACAGAAGGGAAAGACCTATCAATTTTTACGGGAAATTTAAAGAATTATGAACCTTATGAATATCAGATTATAGGATTTATAATAATTGTTTTGTTAATTTATCAATATAAAAGAAATCGAAAATTTTCCGGTAACATAAAAAGAGCTTTGTTTTTCCCAAAAGGTTTTTTCAGGGATGTTATGAATGAAAGAGTTCTTTCATTAGGACAAACAATTTTCTTTGGTATTTTAATCTCTATGATTTTTTCTGTAATATTATCTTCATATTTTTACTTCTTCAAGCTTAGTAAAGAGTTTGATTATTTTATTTCTCAATTTATTATTGTCGACTTTATTAAAGAAATAATCGGAAGGCTTACATGGAGTCCTCTCTCATTTATATTATATATTTCTATTGTTTTATTTTTGTTTTTGCTTGTGGTCTCCTGGTTAGTCTTTTTTTGGGGGATGTTTCAGCGATTTAGTCTGCCTATTAAGAGCACAATTCATATAGTTTTTTGGGCAGGAGTAAATAATTTATTTCTTATTCCAATAGCCATGATTTTATATCCGGCTTTGCAGTATAAAGGTATTGTTATTTTTAGCTTAATAATTACATTCTTTTTTGTTATCTGGAATGTTGTAAGATTAATGAACATTATAAGTATATCGTATCATGTCCACGTTAAAAAAGTAATAATTTAATTCGGTTTAGCAGTTTCTGTTGTAACTGTAATTTTTGC
>JAUVVT010000005.1 GCA_030604505.1 bacterium
CTGCATTAGAATAGAGGGCGCTTGACCTGCCGAGTTTAAATTCTTCAAAGACCTTATCTCTTTGGGGATCATAATAACAAACAGATGTATTTCCGAATCCCCAGGGTCTTTCATATCTGTCCTCTTTTTCAAAAGGACCTGTTACTCTATCCGTTCCCCAGTGATCTCCCCCAGAAAACCATATTTTTCCATCCGGTGTTTTGCAGATTTTATTCCAGTTTGAGTGGAGGGCAGACTCTCCATTCCAAATAAGCCCTTTTGCATAATAATTTCTTGGAGGAATCTTTTGAAGCTTCTCAACATCAATCACCTGACCAAAGACTGAAAGGGGGATTGTAAAAAAACCAAGTAAGACAAATGTGAACTGTTTATTGTAGCTCATAGTATGATACCCTTTTATTTGTATTTACGATTTTAGATTTACGAATAACGAATTATGGATTCAAAGCGGTAAATATAATCGGATTTATCATTAGAGTTAAAACTGATAGCAATAAAATTTATTTTTGAAAATTACTTACAATTTAAATAATTTTTTTAGAGAATCAACTATTTATTTAATTTTTTTAGGATTGATATTATTAAAATAATTTTATAATAAAATTTTTGTTGACTAATTATTTGTTTTTTGATACTTTTAATAAGTTAATTTATTTATATTAAAAATAAAAACAGGATTAAAATGTCTGAATTAAGAAAAGACCCAATAACGGGACGATGGATAATATTTATAGAGGAGAGGCGCCATAGGCGGCGTCATTTACCTCATCAATACCAGGAATCTCCTGAAGAACAGGTATGTCCATTTTGTGAGGGTAAAGAGCACCTCACTCCGCCGGAAATATTTGCTTTCAGAAGAAATAATTCAAAACCGAATACAACGGGTTGGAACGTGAGGGTTGTACCGGATATATCACCTATATTAAATGTTGAAAAGGAGTTTAAGAGTAAGGGTATTGGAATATATGATACTATGGATGGGCTTGGAGCTCATGAGATTGTTGTTGAAAGTAATATTCACAATGATAATTATGATTCAATGTCAATTGACCAGATAAAGGATATATTCCGGGCGTACAATCAAAGAATTACTGATCTTTCAAAGGATGTCAGGTTAAAATATATACTCATCAATAAAAATTTTAGAAGCGGAATGGGAACGCATATGCCATTTCATCATCCACATTCGCATCTTGTTGCTTATCCTTTTATACCACATATTCCCGAAACTGAATGTGAGGGTGCGAAGGTTTTCTGGAACTATCATAACAGATGTATCTATTGTGATATAATTGCTCAAGAGCTGAATGAGCCCAATGAAAGAGTAATATATTCGAATGAAGAGTTTGTTTTAATTGCTCCGTTTTCCTCGAGATATCCTTATGAAATGTGGATTATTCCTGTTAAACACAGCTATATTTTTTCGGGAAATGATTCACAGTTTGAATCTCTTGCAGTAACGTTTAAAGAATTTATTAATAGAATGAATGCCGTTTTATCTAATCCTCCATATAATTTTATAATCCATTCTTCTCCATTAAGTGAAGAATTTAGAGAATATTATCATTGGCATATTGAAATAAGACCAAGAATAAGCCAGGTAATAGGATTTGAGTGGGGGACCGGCACATATACAAATGCTGTTTTACCGGAATTGGCTGCAAAGGAAATGAGAGAGGTTGATGTAAAAAGTATCGATGTTTATTAACAGAGGGTTCAAAATACAGAATATTATTAAAAAAATCAAAATAATACTTAATCTTTTTGAACTTTTTAAAATTGGAGAATGTTATACTTATGGAAAAAGGAATTTGTGAAATATCAGGAAAAAATTATAAAATCGTAAGAAAGAAAGTAATTGTTGACGGTTCCGACGGAATAGTCAGTCTTGATGTGGAAGCACCGTTGATTGCTAAGAACACTGAGGCTGGACAGTTTGTTATAACGCATGCAAAAGAAGAAAGCGAGAGAATACCTCTTACTATTGCAGATTATGACAGAGAAAAGGGAATAATAAATTTGATTCTTCAAATGGTTGGTAAGAGCTCAACAGAACTCGGGAAGCTTGAGGAAGGAGAGTCTATTCTTGACCTTCTGGGTCCTCTTGGTGTCCCGATTGAGATTAAAAAGTATGATAAGCCGGTAATCTGCATAGGAGGGGGAATAGGAATTGCACCTGTTTATCCTAAGGTAAAAGAGCTGGTAGCATTGGGAAATTATGTTATTACTATCATAGGGTCAAGAACAAAAAAGCTGCTTATCCTTGAAAACGAACTTCGCAAACTGAGTTCCGAGCTGTATGTTACGACTGACGATGGTTCTTACGGTGTAAAAGGTTTTGTTACAACTGTTTTAAGAGAAAAAATTGATGAACTTGGTGATAATATTCAGGAGATAATCGCAGTGGGACCTATACCAATGATGTCGGCTGTAGTAAAGGAAATTGCAGGTAAAAAGTTTAATGAACCTTATAGTCCGGCAGTCGACTATAAAAGTTCCTATATAAATACTATTGTCAGTCTAAATCCGATAATGGTAGATGGTACGGGGATGTGTGGCGGATGTAGGGTGAATATATGGAATCCGGAAAAAAATAAATATGAAGTAAAGTTTACCTGTGTGAATGGACCGGCGTTTGATGGCCATAAAGTAGATTTTGATACATTAATTAAGAGAAACCAGCAGTACATTAATCAGGAGAAGGTAGTATAGAAAATGTCAAGGATACAACATGAAAAGACACAAATGCCGATGCAAAATCCTAAAAAAAGGATTAAAAATTTTGATGTTGTCGAATTAGGATATAATATTGAGCTTGCTCAACAGGAGAGCAATAGATGCGTCAATTGTAAAAAACCCAAGTGCATACCGTATTGTCCTGTAGAAATCGATATTCCGAAGTTTATAATGGAGATCAAAGATGGCAAATTTGGAGAAGCTTATTACACAATGACGGAAACTAATATTTTTCCAAGCATTACAGGAAGGGTATGTCCGCAGGAAGAATAGTGCGAATTGGTATGTGTACTTGGAATAAAGCATCAAACCGTAGGAATAGGTTTTCTTGAAAAATTTATAGGGGACTACGGCAGAGAGCACGGACTGAAACCGAAAGTAGGTAAAATTGTTCCAAAAGGAAAATCAGTGGCAATTATTGGTTCAGGACCGGCTGGTATATCTGCAGCTTCTGACCTGGCGAAATTTGTTTATGAAGTAACCATGTATGAAGCCCTCCACAAGCCCGGTGGAGTTTTGATGTATGGGATTCCCTCTTTCAGACTCCCGAAAGATATTGTTATGTATGAAATTGAGCTTCTTGAGGAATTAGGTGTAAAAATTGTTTGCAATGTTCTTATTGGGAGGACACTGACTTTTAGTGACCTTATCGAAAATTTTGATGCGGTTTTTATCGGTACAGGTGCTGGTCTTCCTTATTTTATGGGGATACCGGGTGAGCATCTGAATGGAGTATACAGTGCAAATGAATATCTTACACGGGCAAACTTAATGAATGCGAAGGATTTTCCAAAAGCTTCCACTCCAATATGGATAGGCAATAAGGTAGCTGTTATAGGAGGGGGTAATGTTGCAATGGATGGAGCGAGAGTAGCAAAAAGATTAGGTGCTGAAGTCGTAGATATAGTTTACAGAAGAACGAAAAAAGAGATGCCTGCAAGAAATGATGAAATTGAACATGCTGAAGAAGAAGGGATTAACTTCAAATTTTTAACCGCTCCTATTAAAATAATCGGAAATGAAAATGGATGGGTAAAAGAACTCGAACTGCTTAAAATGGAACTTGGTGAACCGGATTCATCGGGAAGAAAAAGACCGGTTCCTATTGAAAACAGCAATTACAGAGAACCTTATGATACTATGATAATGGCAATTGGGCAGGGTCCAAATCCATTGTTACCAAGTCTTACACCCTATTTAAAAACTGATAAATGGGGAAGGATTATTATAACTCCTGAAGATTTGTCTGTTTCTTCTATAAACGGGAAAATAGTATGTGCGGGAGGAGATATTATAGGCAATCAAGCAGGGGCAGGGGGAACTGTTATTGCGGCTATGGGACATGGAAAAGCGGCTGCCCGAACTGTACATAAATATCTTTCAAATGAAGTAGAAGTAACCGCCACTGAAAAATAATAAACATATTTTAAAAGAACGGATTATTGATGATTCACGTTAGAATGGATTATTCGCTGAAACGAAAAAATATATATACTTATTTATTGGAACAATTTAAATCTTCTCAAATTCATGAGAAAATAATTTAATAGTAAGATTCGTTTTAGGGTCAACAACCCAGTTCGTGTTATCCGGAAATTTTTTAATAAAAATAGTTTGGCCCTTTTTTAATTTGCATTTTGAAAAATACGAAAGATCTTTTAATAGCTTCGCTTTGATTGTTTCCATTGTTTTCTCCTTAATACACACTTTTACTCAAATTAAGATAATTATTCAAGATAATAGTGTTGAATTGTTAAAGAATAGAATTATTATACAGGCAATTTCTATTGAATAAAACCGCAAGATTTATGCCACATTAATAATAACAAATATTTATAAAAAATAGTTTCAATTTAGTTACAATTATGTGTAATTTTTAACATATTTTGTGTAATATTGCTAAATAATAGACAAATATTTTTTATATTTATCAAAAATAATATAAATTTAAGTTGTAAAAATTGATTTGTATATTTTTTTTAAAATTAAAATTGACATAGAGAATAATTTTCATTATATTCATACAATTTAAAACTTTCGGGTGATTAGCTCAGGTGGTTAGAGCGCTGGTTTCACATACCAGAGGTCGTTGGTTCGAGTCCAATATCGCCCACAGTTAAGGTTTATTGAGGGTTTTATAGTAAAACCTTTCCCGAAAGATAAGGGAAGGAAAAATTATTTTAGATTAACCTTCTGTTTTTTCGGGAATGGAAGGTATTTTTTTATTAAATAAGAGAAAAAATAATAGTTTATCATTATAGAGAAATATTATATGAAAGAACATGTAAAATCAAAAATTATGGATGAGAACGATCTTGACAGGACAATTACAAGACTTGCTTGTGAGATACTTGAAAAAAATAAAGGTCTTGAAAATATCGTGATTATCGGTATGAGAACAAGGGGTGCTTTTCTTGCAGAAAGAATAGCTAAAAAACTTAAGGATGTGGAGAAAAAAGATGTACTAATAGGGGCACTCGATATTACTCTGTACAGGGATGACTTCCGTACCGTAAATAAACAGCCTCAAGTTCAGATAACAGATATACCGTTTTCAGTTGATGACAAAAATATTGTTCTTGTGGATGATGTTTTATATACAGGGAGAACAGTGCGGGCAGCTTTAGATGCGTTAATGGACTTTGGAAGACCAGCGGGCATCCAGCTTGCAATACTTGTCGACAGGGGACATCGGGAACTGCCAATTAAGGCTGACTTTATCGGAAAAAATGTTCCTACTGTTTATGGAGAAGAAATAAGAGTTCATATGAAAGAGACAGATGAGGATGACGGTGTGTTTTTAGTTAGTGTATCATAGATAATTTACGATTTAAGATTTACGAATTATGTTTTATGGTTTTGGATAATGAATAAAAAATTAAAAAATCGTAAATTGCAAATCAAATAATGATTTATATTCAAATATTTACTGTTAATGAATTAGGTTTAGGAAAATATGCCTTTAAAAAGTAGACACTTAATAGGATTAGAGGGAATATCTAAAGAAGAACTTGAAATAATATTCAAGACTGCGGATATTTTTAAAGAGGTCTTGCAGAGACCGATAAAAAAGGTTCCGACGTTGACAGGTAAAACGGTTGTAAATCTTTTTTTTGAACCTTCCACCAGAACGAGAATTTCATTTGAACTGGCAGAGCGGAGACTTTCTGCTGATACAATTAATTTTTCTTCAAGCGGAAGCAGTATTTCAAAGGGAGAAACATTAAAAGATACAGTAAGAAATATTGAAGCAATGAAAATTGATCTTGTTGTTGTTCGCCATTCATCTCCCGGAACACCGCTTTTTCTTTCAAAGATATTAAATGCCTCCATTATAAATGCCGGCGATGGAGCTCATGAACATCCGACACAGGCACTTTTGGATATGTATTCTTTGAGGGAAAAGTTTGGCAGACTTGAGAAATTGAAGGTTCTTATTGTCGGAGATATATCTCACAGCAGGGTCGCACTCTCCAATATTTATGGTATGACGTCAATGGGAATAAATGTGTCTTTGTGCGGACCCGCTACCTTGATGCCGAGAGAACTTGATAAATTAGGTGTAAAAATTTATTATAATCTTGATGAGGCGATAAAAGATAAGGATGTGATATTGGTTTTGCGAATTCAACTGGAAAGGCAGAAAAAAGGACTCTTCCCTTCGATAAGAGAGTACCGCAATTGCTTTGGAATTACAAAGGAAAGACTCCAAAAATTAAAAGATGATGTCGTAATAATGCATCCGGGTCCTATTAACAGAGGAGTTGAACTTGATGGAGATGTTGCGGACTGCAAAAATTCTATAATACTTGAACAGGTGGAAAACGGCGTGGCTATACGGATGGCAGTTCTTTATCTTTTAAGCGGTGTAGAAAGCAGTCTTACTATTTAATCATTCGTTTTGTATTAGAAAAAATGACGAACAAATAGATTCCTTCCCATATATTTTGAATAAAAATTTGAAAATAACATAATTATAAGGTGAAAAATTGGGTATCTACAGAAAAAAATTTGAATTTTCGGAATGCCCGAAGCCATATTTGATTAAGGATGGAAAATACTTTGACCTAAAGACATCAGATTTTGTTGAAGCTGATATAATTATTGATAAAGGTATTATAAAGGATATAGGTCGATTTAATGGGGATTCTTTTAAGGGTAGAGTTTTGGATATTGTCGGTAAGGTTGTATTTCCTGGATTTATGGATATGCATGTTCATTTCAGAGAACCGGGCAGGGAAGATAAGGAGACCATGGCTTCCGGTTCCTTTGCGGCTGCCGGTGGAGGATTTACCTCGGTTTGTCCTATGCCAAACACCGACCCGATTATAGATAATCAAGAAATGGTTAAATTTATTATCGATAAGGGAAAAGACCTTATAACGGATATATTTCCGGTCGGAGCAATTTCAAAGGGGCTGAAAGGAAAGGAAATTTCTGAAATTGCAGATATGTTCAATGCAGGGATTATTGCAGTTAGTGATGATGGTGTCCCTGAGAATAATTTGGGAATGATGCAAAGATGCATGGAATATACAAGTATGTTTGATATACCGGTAATAGTTCATTGTGAAGATAAACATCTTTCCAATGGCGGGGTTATGCATGAAGGTTATTATTCTACTAAACTGGGGCTTCCGGGAATATCTTCAATATCGGAAGAAATTGCAGTTGTGAGAAATATTATGATTGCCGAATATACCGGGAGCAAAGTTCATATCTGTCATGTAAGCACTGCCGGTTCTGTTGAGATAATAAAAAATGCAAAAGAAAGGGGAGTGAAGGTTACATGTGAAGTAACACCGCATCATTTAACCCTGACCGACAAATGCATTGAAACATTTGACCCGAATTTTAAGATGAATCCGCCTTTGAGAACGGAAAAAGATGTAGAAACATTAGTAAATGGAATGAAAAACGGCATAATAGATACAATAGCAACAGACCATGCTCCACATACTATCGATGAAAAAGAGTTCGAATTTGATAGGGCACCATTTGGGGTAACCGGTCTGGAAACTGCATTTGGAATACTAAACGAGTTTTTTATCAATAAGGATATTTTAAGCATAGGAAAATTTGTTGAATTATTAATTGTAAATCCAAGAAAAATCCTGAAATTAGATATACCTGAAATAACAAAAAATAAAAAGGCGAATATGGTAATTGTTCAGCTCGATAAAGAATGGACAGTTGATGCTGATAATTTTTATTCGGCTTCGAGAAATTCACCATTTATAGGTACAAAACTAACTGGTGAGATACAGACTGTTTTAAATAAAAATAAAGTCTACTTTAGATAATGTATTTATGTTTATATATAACAAGTATTTATATAATGACAATTAAGAGGTTAAATGTTTTTTCTTGACATTATTTACAAATATTAATAAATTTATAGTTTTTAAAGAGTAAGGTAGTTAAGTTGAATACATTTGTTCATAAAGGTGACTATAAGGATAGAAATTGGTATGTGGTTGATGCTACCGGTAAAGTTTTGGGAAGGCTCGCCAGCAGGGTTGCATCAATATTAAGAGGTAAGCATAAACCGATTTTTTCGCATCATATTGATGTTGGTGACCATGTAATAATAATAAATGCTGATAAGATTCGCCTTACCGGTAAAAAATCCACCAGCAAATTTTATTATCATCATTCCGGTTATCCCGGCGGTTTAAAAAAAGAAAGTTATGAAAAATTGATAAAAGAAAAACCTGAATGGGTTGTGTATCATGCTGTCCGTGGAATGCTGCCTCATAATAAGCTTGGGCGTAAAATAGTGAAAAAAGTAAAGATTTACAGAGGTAGCGAACATCCTCATAAGGCTCAAAAACCGGAAATCTTAGAGGTTTAAATTATAAGGTATAAAGAAAAATAATTAGGAATTTTAGTTTATGGATGATGTTTATATAGCAACAGGTAAAAGAAAGACTTCGATAGCAAGGGTCCGTTTATTAAAGGGTAAAGGAGAAATAACCGTTAATAACATGCCCGGATTGGAATATTTCAAAAGAGAAACCCTTATGATACAGGTAAATCAGCCCTTTAAGGTTTCTGATAATCTCGGAGAATATGACGTTATAGCAAGAGTAAGCGGCGGCGGTCTTTCCGGACAGGCCGGGTCTTTAAAGCTTGGTATTGCAAGAGCTTTGATAAAAGTCGATGAAGAGCTAAGAAAAATTCTCCGTGCTAACGGACTTGTAACAAGAGACCCAAGGATGGTTGAAAGAAAAAAATACGGACAAAAAAAAGCAAGAAAAAAATTCCAGTTTTCAAAGAGATAGTTTTTTGCTTTTATAATTAAATTATTCAAGCTCACTGTTGGTGACTGCACCAACATACAGTTTATAAATAATAATTATTTAATTTATCAGATTTTTTGTATTAAAAGGGATAAGTTAAGGAAAAATTATATGACGTCGGTTACCATACAAGAATTATTACTGGCAGGTGTTCATTTCGGACATCTAACCAAGCGATGGAATCCAAAAATGAAAAAATTTATCTTTATGGAGCGTAATGGGATATACATTATAGATTTAAAAAAATCTAAGGAATCTATAGAAAGGGCTTGTGAGGCTGTCGCTGAAGTTGTTAAAAAAGGGGAGAAAATTTTATTTGTCGGGACAAAAAAACAGGCAAAAGATGTTATTCGCTCCGAGGCAGAAAGAAGTAATATGTATTATGTTAATGAAAGATGGCTTGGGGGTACACTGACAAATTTTTCTACGATTAAAAAGAGTATAAGGCATTTGAAATCTCTGGAAAAGTTGGAGTTAGACGGAACCTATGAAAAGATAACGAAGAAGGAAATTGGAGTAATAGAAAGAGAAAAAGGAAAACTTAAAAAGGTTTTTGAAGGGATAATGGAAATGAATAAGATCCCCGGATTGATTTTTGTAACGGATACCAAAAAGGATTCTATTGCTGTATTGGAAGCAAGAAAGCTTAACATTCCTTTGGTAGCCATACTTGATACAAATTGTGACCCTGACCTTATAGACTATCCAATTCCAGGAAATGATGATGCATATAAATCAATTAGTTTAATAACTAAAATTATAGCGGATACAATAATAGAATGCGCGATCAGCAGTGAAGTTGTAGTTGAAGAAGAAGCTTAAAAAGAATTTATGATGTACGATTTCAGATTTACGATTTTATAAGTATAATAATTCATAATTCGTAAATCCTGAATCATAAAAACTTCAGGAGATCCTGATGGAAATATCGGCAGCAAATGTAAAGGAACTTAGAGAGAAAACCGGTGCCGGCATAATGGAGTGTAAAAAGGCGTTAATTGAGGCAGAAGGCAATATTCAGAAAGCCATTGATGTTCTTAGAAAAAGCGGAATGGCAGCTGCAAAGGAAAGAGTTGGAAGAACTACATCAGAAGGTGTAATCGAGGCTTATATACATCCGGGGAACAGACTTGGGATTTTAGTAGAAGTAAATTGTGAGAGTGACTTTGTTGCCAAAACCGAAGAATTTAAATCCTTTGTCAAGGATGTGGCTATGCAGATTGCAGCTACTAATCCGCTAACAGTTATAAGGGAAGATTTAGATAAAAAAATTATCGAAAAAGAGCTTGAGATTTACCGCTCTCACGCAAAAGAAACGAAAAAACCTGAAAATATTATTGAAAAAATCGCTACAGGAAAACTTGAAAAATATTTTCAGGAAGTTTGTCTTTTAGAACAGCAGTATATTAAGGATACCAGTAAGACTGTAAAGGATATTCTAATGGAGACGATTTCAAAGGTTGGAGAGAATATCACAATTAAAAGATTTGCAAGGTTCAGACTGGGCGAAAATTCTTGAGACTTTTTCCATTCATAATATTATTCATGTCAAATTTCTATTACAATTTAATTTCCTCAAAAAATTACTTCAATCGTTAAGTGTAAAAAAATTATGCCTGAAATTAAATATAAAAGAATATTATTAAAGCTGAGCGGTGAAAGTTTATCTGGTGAGAAAACATCGGGAATTTATCCTGAGATGGTGGAAAGTGTATGCAGAGAGATAATGAGCGTCAAAGAACTTGGTGTTGAAATTGGCATTGTTATCGGTGGCGGTAATATATTTAGAGGTACGGACGAAAAATATAGCTTTATGAACAGAGCATCGGCGGATTATATGGGAATGCTTGCTACTATTATAAATGCTATTGCTCTGCAGAGTTATCTTGAAAAAATGGGATTGCCGACAAGTGTTCTTAGCGCTATAAATATTGATAAGATTGCCGAACCTTGCGTCAGGAATAATGCTTTGAGGTATCTTGAAAATGGAAGAGTGGTTATATTTGCCGCAGGAACAGGTAATCCGTTTTTTACAACTGATACGGCTGCCGCTTTCAGAGCTATTGAAATAGAAGCAAATGTGGTCTTGAAGGGTACAAAGGTCGACGGCGTTTATACAAAAGACCCCAAAATCGACAGCAGCGCCAGAAAAATGGATAAGGTGTCATATATTCAAATTGTTCAGGAAGGATTGAAAGTTATGGATAATACCGCTGTCACTCTTTGTATGAATCACAATGTCCCGATTATTGTTTTTAATTTATTTGTTAAAGATAATTTGAAAAATATTGTATTAGGAAATAATATAGGAACAATTGTGGAGAATAAATAATGTTAGATGAAATTTACGGCGAAGTTAAACCAAAAATGGAAAAAACAGTAGAAAATTTAAAAGGTGAACTTGCAAAAATCCGCACAGGTAAAGCAACTACTACGCTTTTAGACGGGATAAAAGTGGAATATTATGGAAATTTGACACCCTTAAATCAAGTAGCAAATTTAGGAACACCGGATGTCAGTATGATTACCATTCAACCCTGGGAAAAAAATATGCTTTCAGAGATTGAAAAGGCAATACTGAAATCTGACCTTGGACTTGTTCCAACAAATGACGGAAATATTATTCGTGTTCCCATTCCCAAACTAACTGAAGAAAGAAGAATTGAGCTTGCTAAACTAATTAAAAAATTTGGTGAAGATTCTAAAATAGCTATCAGAAATATCAGAAGGGATGCTAATGATAAGATAAAAAAATTGGAAAAAGAGAGCGAAATTTCCGAAGATGAAAGAAAAAAGGGACTAAATAAGATACAGGAGATAACGGATGATTATATTGAAAAGATAAATATGGTTGTTGAATTAAAAGAGCAGGAGATTATGGAAATTTGATTTAATCTAATTTTTTAAGTTGATTTTTGATTTTTATATTTTAATTAAGAAAAGACCAGTCTGTAGAGATTGGTCTTTTTTTTATTGATTTTTATGTGATTTATTGTAAATTTTTTCTAATATAAGTTTTTAGAAAAGATGGCACGGAAAAAAGTAAAAATAATATGTTTGGTAATATTTTTTAAGAAATAAGTGCAATTGTAAAATATGCATTTATGTTAAAAAGGTTCAAAAAATGTCATTCCCCCCGAATATTCGGGGGGAATCCACTTTTTGCCGTACCATCAGAAAAAATATATTGGTAATAGAACTACACATAGCTTTAATGAATATTATTTGATTAAATTATGAAAAAATTATTAAATTTAGCTCTATTGATTTTTTTCTCTCAGTTTTTTTGTGGTTCTTATTTATGTGGAGCTGAAAACAGGTTCGGTTTTGTTGGATTTTTTGGTGATAAGGGGATTCAGGAAGGAGAATTTGAGGAGCCTACTGGAATCAGCGTTGATATAAACGGTTGTATTTATATAGCTGATGCTGGTAATCATCGTATCCAGAAATTTTCTGGAAGGGGAAATTTCCTCGAATATAGAGGTGGATTGGGATGGAGCGGGGAAAATTTTGATAAGCCGGTCGATATTTTTGCAAAATCAGTCCTTGATATTTTTGTTACAGACCAAAATGCTAACAGAATTGTAAGGTTTGATAAAGATTTAAATTATATTTCTTCATTGGGTTTGGATGATATTAGTAATAATGAACTTGTTTTCGGATATCCGTCCGGCATAGCTTTATCACGGAGAGGAGATATTTTTATTGTCGATGGTGAAAATAAGAGAGTAATTAAGATTAATAGTTTTGGAGAACCTGAGATGAGTTTTGGCGGATTTGAGAACCTTGGTTTTGGTTTGAATGAGCCGTTTCAGGTTGCTGTTAGCTCGGATAATAATATCTTTGTGTCCGATATTTCTTCAGGCAGGGTGATGGTGTTCGATTACTTCGGAAATTTTAATTTTGAAATATTTAATAAGAAGATGAAGTCTGCTGCGGGTATAGATATCGATAATTATGGAAGATTATTTGTCGCAGACCCTATCGGTGCTTCAGTATATGTATTTAACTCAAAAGGTTCATACTTATTTACAATAATAGGAAATGAAATAGGAGGAGGTGAGATATTTAAAGAACCCATTGATATTGTTTTTTATAAAGGTTTGCTTTATGTTTTAGACCGTTCGCAAAAAAGAGTTTATATACTCAAAGAGAAAAATTGATGACATTTTCTAATAAAAAAAAATATTATCTTTTTTTGGTTATATTTTTTGTTTGTGGTCAGGGAATTTATGGAGAAAAAAAAGATATTATTTTTCCCATTACCTTAAACAGCCAGTTTAAGACTTTTTATGGTAATGATGAAGAAAAGATATTCAGTCTCGGCAGTTCAAGAATAATAAAGGATTCTGTATGGGTTTATATTAATGGTTTTAAAATAAAACCTGAAGAAAGATTCAGGATTGATTATACAGCAAACAATGTTATTTTCTTTAAGCCTCCCCCAAAAGAGAGTATCATCAAGGTTTATTTCCGCGTAATCCCTTTAAGTCTGAAAAATATCTATTATCACCGCTCAGGTTTCAGCAGCACAGTATCACAGGAAAAGAAATATTCTATTAAGAAATCTGTTAAAGATGTCGCTGTTAAGAAAAATGAAGATAATCCGGATTTTGAGAAAAGCGGGAGTCTGATACGGGGCTTGAGTTTTCATAATAAACGCGGATTAGTGATGAACTCCGGTTTTAGAATGGACTTTAGCGGAGAAATCGGAGAAAATCTTGAAGTTATTGCAAGTCTTACCGACCAGACCTCACCACTTCAACCCGAAGGAAATACCCAGACTTTAAATGAAATAGATAAGATTTTTTTCAAAGTCCGAGGAAAGGGCTATGAAACAACGCTCGGAGATTTATATGTGGATTATAATGGAACGGAATTTCTGAATTATCACAGAAAACTTCAGGGAATATCAGGGGGAGGAAAGTTTTTATCCCAGAATATACAATTTACTGCGGCTGTTTCTAAGGGGAAATATAATACAAACAAATTTATGGGCAGAGAAGGAAATCAGGGTCCTTATCAACTAATGGGCAAAAACGGAGAAAGATATATTGTTGTAATTGGCGGAACCGAAAAAGTCTGGATTGACGGCGAATTAATGAAGAGGGGAGAAAATAATGATTATATAATCGAATACGGCAGCGCACAAATCACTTTTACAAGACATAGGTTAATAACGGAAGAGTCTCGCATCGAGGTTGATTTTCAATACAACGACGGAAATTCAAGAGAAAATATATATACCGTAAGAACAAACGGAAGTTTATTAAAAGGACTTAATTATAATTTGTCGTTTATAAGGGAAAATACAGTCCTCGATGATAATACAAACTTTTCACTTTCCGATATTGAATTTAATCCCAATGCTTTAAAGGAATATCAGGGAGAATATTTTTATCAGAACGGGGTTTCTTATGTTGGTCCGGGGAAGGGAAACTATCAAAAAATAGATTCTTTAGGAATAATTTATTATTCTTTTGTGGGTGATAATCTCGGGGAATATAAGGTTACTTTTTCAAGGGTGGAAAAGGGTGATTATGTGTTTTTGAAGGAAGATATTTACAAATGGGCAGGAAAGGGAAACGGTGATTTTCTTCCGGTGATAATTATAGGAAAGGAAAGAGGAAGAAGCGTTGGTGATATAGGTTTTAGTTACAGTCCGAAAAAGTATGTCAATTTTAGTTCGGAGATTGCACTGAGTTCTGATAACAATGGTATGCACGGCATATCGGCAAAAGATAATCTGGGAAACGCTGTGAACTTTGGATTTTCCATTAATCCGGAAAAGCTCTTTTTGAAGGGAATCAATCTCGGAAAACTAAATTTGTCTGCAAAATATAAAAAGAGAAGTGAAAAATTTTATAGTATAGACAGAACAAGAGATGTCGAATATCACAGAAAATGGGATTTAAAGAATGATAATATAAGAGGAGATAATGAACTGGAATTTAATACACAAATATCCCCGAGACCTTATATTTCTTTTAATGCAGCTCTGGGGAAATTTGGAATGGGTGAAAATATCAGGTCGGGCAGGAATTCTTTACAGTTGAAAATTTTTCATAAATCTTTGCCACAGCTCTCTTATTTGAGGGAATCAATTAACAGCGAAAATCTAAATTATTCAGGAGATTGGATAAGGGAAAGGGGTAGTGTCGTTTACAATGTTGCTTCTTTTAGACCGTCATTTGACTTTGAAAGAGAAATCAAGAAAGAAGAAAATGAGAGCTTTTTAAATGATGGTTTCAGATTCAGTAATATTGGAGGTAAAATCGAGTATAAAAAGGGAAATGTATTTACAGGATACAGTTCATTTCGTGTAAGAAAAGATAAAACGGCTGACCAATTCGGGTTTTCTCCTTCATCACAGTCTTTTACGAAAAATATAGGTTTTAATTTACAAAAGGGTAATACTTTTTCACTTTCTGCCGGGTTTATCAATAGAAACAAAAAATTCGAAGATAACAGAGAAGATATTATAACAAATCTTGGAGATATAAAATTAAAATATTCGACAAAAAACCGCGGAATTATTTTTCAGAATGACTATCAGCTTTCAAGCGAGAGGGTTCCCAGAAAAATGAGAATGTATTTTCAGGTTGAAGACGGGAGAGGAGAATATTCTTTTAATCA
The DNA here is from genome assembly GCA_030604505.1 of bacterium. Taxonomy (GTDB): domain Bacteria; phylum SM23-31; class SM23-31; order JAUVVT01; family JAUVVT01; genus JAUVVT01. Next base: position 15,675 of record JAUVVT010000005.1, read on the forward strand.
ACAAACAGGAGAGTATTATCTGGATATAAACGGTAATTATGTTACACGGACATTTACGACAGAAGAATTTAATTCAGTTGAGGGGATTAAGTTCGGCTCGTCGCTTGATTTTAATTTCTCGAAGTTTTTAGAAAAAAATGAAAATATAATTCTCA
>JAUVVT010000276.1 GCA_030604505.1 bacterium
CATGACAGGTTAGTATTATTTCAAATAAAACTATATATAATAAATTTGCCAAAGTACTGTTATATTAAATAGTAATTATTTTATGTATTTATGTCAAGGGAAAAATTGGGCGGATACCCTTGAAAAATCTTGACATTACTGGTATGATTGGTTAAATTTGTAAAATTATTTTTTAAAAGATTTAAAATCTTTAAATTTAAAATTTACGTTCAGTTTAGGTTAAAGAAATGAAAGACGATGAGTTATTTAAAATAATTTTATCAAATATCGATATTAGTAAAATATTAAGAGATAATCCTGAGATAACAAAAAAGGACATTGAGAAATTTACTGATAAAGTAAAAAAATATTTACATAAAGAAAGCAAAACATATAAACGTCTTAATCTTTATATTGACGGAGCAGCAAGAGGAAATCCGGGTGAATCAGGTATTGGTGCGGTTATTAAAGATGAAAAGGGTAATGTGTTAAAGGAATATTGCGAATATATCGGTATAAATACTAATAATGTTGCTGAATACAGGGCATTAATTCTTGGACTTGAAAAGGTAAAAATGCTGGGTCCATCAAACTTAAAAATCTATTCGGACAGCCAGCTTTTGGTAAATCAAATAAAGGGAACTTATAAGGTTAGAAATTCAAGGTTAGTTGAACTCTACTGGAAATCGGTTAATCTTTTAAAAGACTTCAAATCGTGGGAGATTATATCTATATCACGAAAAAAGAACAAAAAAGCCGATATGCTGGCTAATCTGGGGATTGATAAGAAATGAACAGCCCTCATAAAAAATCTCCACCAGGCTGCAAGGTATTGTAATATAAAAATTAAGGTATGATTTCATATAAGGTTGCAATTTATGTGCCAATTTTTATATTTCACTTGACTATTTAATTATTAAGGTTTATATTTTGTTTGAATTCTCTACGATAATGTTAAGACACAAAAGAACAGAGTGAGAGTGTGAAAGGGTGGATTAGTATAATGAATTTAAATTATATAAATACAAAATATTTTAAAATTGCTTTAGTTCGATATCAGGAGGCAGTTTATGGCAGTTACGATTGAAGAAGTAAAGAAGATTGCAAAACTTGCAAAGCTTGAATTTAAAGAAGAAGAAATTGAGAAATTTACCCAGCAGATGAATGATATACTCAATTATATGGAACAGTTGAGCGAAATCAATACCGATGATGTTGAACCGCTTTATCATGTTATCGAAGTAGGTAATGTACTGAGAAATGACGAGGTAAAACAGTCTTTCCCCAAAGAGGTAATATTGAAAAACGCTCCTGTTAAGGAGAAAGATTTTATTTTGGTTCCAAAGGTTATAGAATAATTTAAAACTCAGAAATTTTTAAAATCATGATTTTCCAATCGAAATAAAAAATCTTGTTTTATTTTTATTATAAGTAAAAAAATTGTATTCAGAAAAGCTCTTTGGTAGGTTGGAATTGAATGTTATAAAAGGTGTTTTAGGTGTAATCCCGGCGAGATATGGTTCTATAAGATTTCCAGGAAAGCCGCTTGCCCTCATCTGTGGCAAACCAATGATACAGCATGTATATGAAAGAGCGAAAAATTCTAAATTTATTGATAAATTATTGGTTGCTACAGATAATGAGGAGATTTTTGAAAAGGTTGAGTCATTCGGCGGCGATGTTATTATGACAGATGATAATATTCCTACTGGAACTGACAGAACAGCAGAAGCCGCAAAAGTCTTTCCGTATGAGGTTGTATTGAATATTCAGGGCGACGAACCCTTACTTGAAGGATGGATGCTCGATAGACTGGCTGAGCCGCTTATAAAAAATAAAAATATACATTCAAGTACCCTTGTTAAAAAAATAACCGAAATTAAAGAACTTGAAGACCCTAATCTGGTCAGGGTTATTTTGGATAAGAATGGATTTGCTTTGTATTTTTCGAGGTCAACAATCCCTTATTTTAACAGTTCAAAAGATAAAAATGAGTGGATAAAAAATCATACTTACTTTCGGCATATAGGCTTATACGGATTTCAGAGAAAATTCCTTTTTAGGTTTGTGGAAATAGGAGAATCCTCACTTGAAAGGGCTGAAAGACTTGAACAGTTGAGAACTTTGGAGAATGGATATAAAATAAAGGCTGAAATTGTTGACTTTGTTCCTTATCCGGTAGATGTTCCTGAAGATATTGAGACGGTTGAAAAGTTTATTAAAGAATCGGATAATTAATAATATAAATAGATGAAACTAATAAAGAATTTGAAAAGATAAAATGGCAAAAAAATCGAGAACCAAATATATCTTTATTACCGGTGGAGTTGTTTCTTCTCTTGGAAAGGGAATAGCATCATCTTCACTTGGAGTATTATTAAAATCACGAGGATTCAAGGTTACCATACATAAGTTTGATCCCTATATTAATGTAGACCCCGGCACAATGAGCCCATTCCAGCATGGAGAAGTTTTTGTTACAGATGACGGTACTGAAACAGACCTTGATATCGGACATTACGAAAGATTTATTGATGAAAATATGTCAAACAAGAATAATACCACAACCGGACTGATTTATCAAAGCGTAATTAATAAAGAAAGAAGCGGAAAATATTTAGGGAAAACAGTGCAGGTTGTTCCTCATATAACCCAGGAAATTAAGAACAGGATAGTGAATGTGACAAATGATAAAAATGGCTTTGATATTATCATAAGCGAGATAGGAGGAACGGTTGGTGATATCGAAGGACTGCCGTTTTTGGAAGCAATCAGGCAGTTTCGACTTGAAAGTGGTAGAACCAATACTTTAAGCATTCACGTTACTTTAATCCCTTATTTGAGTACAACACAAGAGCTAAAAACCAAACCTACACAGCATTCTGTTATGAGGTTGAGAGAAATAGGAATCCAGCCGGATATTCTTATCTGCAGAACCGTAAGTCCCCTGACGAAGGATATGAAGGAAAAGATAGGACTTTTTTGCAGTGTGCCGTCTTCAAGCGTCATAGAAGCAAGGGATGTAAGTTCGATTTATGAAGTGCCTCTTATCTTTGAAAAACAGGGATTGGCGGATATCGTCTTAAAGCACCTTCGTCTTAAGTCTGCCGAACCGAATCTTAAAAAATGGAAAGGACTTGTAAGAAAAATAAAAAGTCTCGAAGATGTTGTAAGAATAGGGATATGTGGGAAATATACAGCTTTAAGAGATGCATATAAAAGTATTATAGAATCCTTCGTTCACGCGGGTGTTGAAAATAATGTCAAGGTGGATATTAAGTGGATTGAAGCTGAATGTCTGGAAGAAGATAATTCATACAAAGAACTGAAAGATTTGTCAGGAATTCTTATACCCGGCGGGTTCGGTGAAAGAGGGATTGAAGGAAAAATGAAAGCTGTAAAATATGCACGTGAAAATAAGGTCCCTTTTATGGGAATCTGTCTCGGGCTTCAATGTGCTGTTATTGAATTTGCAAGAAATATATGTAAGCTTAACGGTGCTCACAGCAGCGAATTTAAAAAGAATGTAAAACACCCGGTAATTGACCTGATGTTGGAACAGAGAGGAGTTAAGGATAAGGGGGGCACAATGCGTCTCGGTGCATATCCCTGTATATTGAAAACAAATTCTAAGGCTTATGAGGCGTATAAAAAGGTTGTAATAAGTGAAAGGCATAGACACCGCTATGAGGTGAATAATGACTACAGGGAAATTCTTGAAAAAAATGGAATGGTATTCAGCGGGCTTTCGCCTGATGAAAAATTGGTGGAGATAATCGAGATAAAAAATCATCCATGGTTTGTTGCGGGCCAATTTCACCCTGAACTTAAATCCCGCGCAATTAAAGCGCATCCTATGTTCCGGGAATTTGTTAAAGCAGCAAAAAAGTATCGGAACAGTAAACGTAAAAAATCCAGAACAACAGAAAAAAAAGCGGTATCAAATAAATAATTTGGTTATGAAGACAGTAAAGATAAAAAATATTGAAATAGGCGGTGGAAAGCCGCTTGTATTAATAGCAGGACCCTGTGTCATCGAGGATGAGGATGTTGTATACAGAATCGCTGAAAAAATAAAAAAAATATCTAAAAAGGTATCTATTCCATTTATCTTTAAGTCTTCATATCTTAAGGATAACCGCTCTTCAGCCGATACCTATCAGGGTGCGGGTATAGACAATGGACTTGAGATTTTGAATAATGTAAAAAGTAAATTTGAAGTGCCTGTGCTTTCGGATGTTCATTCAGAAGTCGATGTTGAAAAAGCATCTCAGGTTCTGGATATTATTCAACTCCCTGCATTTCTCTCTATGCAG
>JAUVVT010000283.1 GCA_030604505.1 bacterium
GTTGAAAGATAAAATTATAGGGTATTTTGTGGGAAGACCTTCGGCAGCGGAAAAAATAATACTAACTCCAGATTGGCTTCAAATCTCTTAGTGGTGAGCAATAACGGGGATTTTTAAAATAATGTTTTAAGAGGAGGTGTCAAAGAATGCAAAAAAAGGGATTTAGAATAGAAACTGACTCAATGGGTGATATGAAAGTTCCTCAAGATGTGTATTGGGGAGCACATACACAAAGGGCGATTGAGAATTTTCCTATAAGTGGATTTCGCTTTCCGAGGAGATTTCTGCGAGCCCTCGGAATGGTGAAGTTGGCTTCTGCCACAGCTAATATGAAACTTGGAATTTTAGATAAAAATTCAGGGAATGCAATTACTCAGTCTGCAAAAGAGGTTATGGAAGGAAAGTTTGACGACCAGTTTATGGTGGATATTTTTCAAACAGGCTCGGGGACATCCACAAATATGAATGCAAATGAGGTAATTGCAAACCGTGCAAATGAGATTTCCGGAGGTAGAGTTGGAGATAGAAAACCGGTTCATCCCAATGACCATGTTAACATGGGGCAGTCGAGTAACGATATAATTCCAAGTTGTATTCATATTGCCGCTCTTGAGGGCATTGAAAATGGATTGTTACCTGAACTAAAAAGGCTTCAGTATGCTCTGGAAGAAAAGGCAAAGGAGTTTAATGACGTTTTAAAAATTGGACGCACTCATCTTCAAGATGCCGTTCCGATACGGCTTGGACAGGAATTCAGCGGATATGCAAGTATGGTAAAGCATGGGGTGCAAAGGGTGGAAAATGTAAGGAAAAACTTATCTGAACTTGCTATAGGCGGGACCGCTGTGGGAACGGGAGTTAATACACATCCGAAGTTTGCAGGTCTTGTGATTGAAAAGATAAATGAGTTAACCGGACTTAGGTTCAATGAAGCCGAAAACCATTTCGAAGCACAGGGTTCAAAAGACGCTGTTGTAGAGGCAAGTTCAGCCCTGAAGACTGTTGGAGTGAGTCTTATGAAAATCGCGAATGATATTCGATGGTTGGGTTCCGGACCGCGCTGCGGCATAGGTGAGATAATTCTTCCTGAGGTTCAGCCCGGTTCTTCAATTATGCCTGGTAAGGTAAATCCTGTAATTGCCGAGTCGCTCTGTCAGGCTGCTGCCCAGGTCATAGGAAATGATGCAACTATTGCAATTGGCGGGATTTCGGGTAATTTTGAACTAAACGTTATGATGCCGGTTATGGCGTATAATCTTCTTCAGTCAATAAGTCTTTTAACCAACGCAACATCTGTATTTACAAAAAAATGTATAAGCGGTATACGTGCGAACAATGAGAGATGTGAAGAAATGATAGAAAAGAGCCTTGCTATGTGTACTGCTCTGAGCCCTTATATCGGTTATGATAAGGCTGCTAAGCTTGCTAAGGAGGCGTTTGATAGTGGAAGAACGATAAGAGAGATTGCCATGGAGAAGGGTGTGCTACCTGAAGATGAACTGGAGGAAATACTCAATCCCCGGTCTATGACAGAACCGAGATAAAATAAATTTTTTAACCATACGAGTCAGCCTGAAGCAAGTTTAAAAAATATATGAAAAAATCAATGATTGGTTTTTTTAAATATATAATTAAAACATACTATATTAAAATGGTTATTTTTGATACTCATTAAATGATTGGAACGTTTGCTAATGTTTTGTTGTTAAGGAAAGTAAAATAAGTAATAACTCTGTGCAAAAAATAACGGATAAAATGCATTTTAAAATAAAAAGGAGATTTTAAGAATGAAAAAGATAATTTTTGGCACTGCTTTTGTGTTATTAACAGTATTTTTTGTATCGAAAATATTTTCTCACTGCCAGATACCGTGTGGGATATATGATGACAAGATGAGGATCAGTATGGTTAAAGAACACATTACAACAATTGAAAAGTCTATGAATGAGATTACAGCACTTTCGAAGCAAGATGAGAAAAATTATAATCAAATAATACGCTGGGTAATGAATAAAGAGGCACATGCAGATGAATTGAGTGAGATTGTAACATTTTACTTTATGGCACAAAGATTAAAACCTGTTGAGCAAAAAGACGCTAATGAATATAAAGAATATTTGAAAAAATTAGCATTATTGCACGAGATGTTAGTATTTACAATGAAGGCAAAGCAAACTACAGACCCTGCCAATATAGAGAAATTAAGGTCTCTTACTGAAGATTTCAGCAAAGTTTATTTTTCACATTAATAAAATAAATTATTTAATACACTTAAAAAATTGGAAGAATTATGAAGGTGTTAATAGTTTTTTATTCTATGTACGGGCATATATACCGCCTGGCGGAGGCAGCTGCAGAGGGAGTCAAAGAGATTGAAGGTGCTGAAGTAGAGTTAAGGAGAGTTCCAGAGACTCTTCCGGAAGAAGTTTTAAAGGAGATGGGTGCAGTCGAGGCTCAGAAATCTTTTGCTCATATACCAATATGCACAGTGGATGAACTTTCTTCAGCAGACGCAATAATTTTCGGCACTCCAACAAGATTCGGCAATATGTGTGGTCAGATGCGGCAGTTCCTTGACGCAACCGGTCAGCTTTGGTCTAATGGAGCACTTGTCGGTAAGGTGGGAAGTGTTTTTACGAGTACCGCTACGCAGCATGGGGGGCAGGAATCCACAATCCTCAGTTTTCATATTACACTTCTCCATCACGGGATGATATTAGTGGGTTTACCGTATGCCTTTCAGGGGCAGATGCGTATTGATGAAATTACAGGAGGGTCTCCCTATGGTTCATCAACGATTGCAGGTGGCAAAGGGGAGCGCAATCCAAGTGAAAATGAGTTAGCAGGAGCACGTTTTCAGGGTAATCATGTTGCGATGATAGCTTCCAAGCTCGCAAAATAGCTGATGTGTCTTTGGAGGATTTTTTTTAAAAGGGGGTTTGCGGTTTTCTTCGTTCGTCCAAACGTCTTCGGCGGTTCTCAAAGCATTTAATAAGTTATTTGTTTTATTGGTCGTTTTGAACTTCTGAATTAAATATTGCAAATTATTCAGCTAATATGAATTGACTTTTATCTACACCGCAAACCGGGCAAATCCAGTCATCGGGGAGGTCCTCAAAAGCGGTTCCGGGTTCTATGCTGCCATCCGAGTCTCCTTTTGCAGGATCATAAATATAATCACAAACGGTACAAATGTACTCTTCCATATCATCACTCCTTTTATATTCAAATTTCATTTTCAGAAAATTAATAAGAAAAATCGTAATTGTGAATAATTTTTTTAATTAACATCATTTTTTTCGTATAAAGTTCCCTTTCAACTTAATGAAATAATTATTTATTGTTTAGAGAACTTATAAGTCAATTAATACAATTCCTCAAATAATTTATCTACGTTAATGTTCTTTATATCATGTTTAATAAGAGGTTTTTCTGATATTTGCGGGAGATTATCTTCAAGTGTAGGTTTATCTTCCTTGTAAAAAATCCCAAAAGGTATTCTGTCTCCCCATTCAAGCCCTTTTTCAAAAGCATTTACTTTATTATTCGGGTCATAATTTTCATTTTCGAGATAATAACCTCTTTCTTTAAACCAGTTTGGTGTATTAACCTTGTTATAAGTTATGCAGTATTGAATCATATCTACTAAAGAGAATCCTCTGTGTTTTATAGCTTCGGAAATTATATTAATTGTTTTCTCACTATCAAAAGCGTTTGTCCTTGCGATGAATGTTGCTCCGGCAGAAAGAGCAATCGTAATAGGATTTACAGGATACTCGATTGCACCAAACGGTGTTGATGGAGTTTTAAAATTCAAATCACTCGTAGGAGATGCTTGGCCCTTAGTCAGCCCATAGACCTGATTATTATGAACAATATATGTAATGTCAAGATTTCTTCTCATAGCATGAACCATATGCCCCATTCCCATACCATAACTGTCTCCATCCCCTCCAACTGCAATGACATTTAACCTGTTATTCGCAAGTTTAGCACCCGTTGCTATCGGCATTGACCTACCATGAATAGTATGAAATCCATAATCCTTTATCCAGTGTGGAAGCTTGGATGACTGTCCTATTCCTGAAACCAAAAGTATATTATGTGGTTTTAACTGCAACTTAACAATGGTATCCTTTAATATTTTAAGTATTGAAAAATTACCACATCCGGGACACCATTTCGGTGTATCTTTAATATTTAATTCATTAATTGTAACCATAATTATA
>JAUVVT010000106.1 GCA_030604505.1 bacterium
GAAGATAGAACCACAAAAGGTACGAAGTGAATGAAGAAAGATTAAGTAAACGTTTTGACATTACTATTTAATTGACAAGGAGGAAAAAGTGAAAAATATATATTTTAATAAAGGTATAGCTTTCATTCTTATTTTTTTCATTTTTATTTCAACTGCCGGAACTTTTAAAACACTGGGAGAAGAAACACAAAAGTTCCGTTTGGGTATTATCGGTCTCAAACACGCTCATGCTTGGAGTAATTTAAGAGCAATTGCAAAGATGTCAGACGTGGAAGTCGTTGGTATTGCGGAGTCTGTTGAGATGCTCCAAAATGAAGCAAAAAAATATCTTCCTGATGTTAAATTTTTTGATGATTATAAAAAAATGATAGACGAGACAAAACCGGAGGCTGTTTGGGCTTTTGTCGAGAACAACCGTCACTTAGATATTGTAGCGGACGTTGCATATAAAAAGATTCATATCATATTTGAAAAACCATTAGCATCAACTTATGCAGATGCAAAAGAGATGCTTCGAATAGCAAGAAGACATAGTATAAATTTGATGACCAATTACCAGATGGCCTGGTGGTCTTCGAACTATGTAGCCTATGATGCAGTATCTTCCGGTAGAATAGGAAAAATATGGAGAGTACATGCAATTATCGGGCATGGTGGTCCTGGTGTTGCAAATGAACCTAAAACCAGACCCGGTGATTATTTCCTTGAATGGCTGAATGATGAGGAAAAAAACGGTGGTGGGGCTATCATTGATTTTGGATGTTATGGCGCTTTGTGGACGTGCTGGTTTTTAGGAAAACCGGAATCTGTTCAAGCAATGGTAAACCACAAAAATCCCAAGAAATATAATGTTGATGACAATTCCGTTATTCTCTGCAAATACCCGCAGGGAGTCGCAATCTTAGAGGGGTCATGGTCGCTCCCCAAAAGTTATCAGGATTTGGAAATCTTCGGAGATAAGGGGAGTTTGTACGTTACGCGGGATAAAGTGGAAATAAATATCAAAAAAATGACAAGGAACATAGAACTTCCCCCTTTACCTGAAAACGAAGTCTCTCCAATTGCGTATTTAATAGATAATATTCGAAGAGGTGTTCTGGCTGGCGGTTTGGTTGGTGCTGATATAAATCTGGATGTTGTTGAAATTCTGGAGGCAGCAAGAATTTCTATACAGACCGGAGCAGTTGTCCCACTTCCGCTGAGATATTAATCGTCAATTAGTATTGCTGTCACTGCACTTTGACAGAACTTTCTTTTGTTGAATATAATCCAAAGCAATATAATAATTATTGCAAGGGTGGACATAGGGATTCGCCCTTTTCTTAAGAATGGGATTAGTTATTAATGCTGGTAAGTATTAGGATTTATTAAATCCGAAACTTACCGCTTGAAAATAATTTACAGATTTGTTATATTTATTTTTTATAAAATTATAATAATATTAATAATTATAAGAAAACAGAAAGGTGAGATATGAATTTAGAAAAATATTCAATGGGAATTGGTGACAGATTTGCCCATCAGGGAAAGGCACAGCTCGATGCACTGATAAAGGCAAAAGAGCAGGGGGTATCAATTGTTCCGGTCTGGAATAAATCTTTTAGAGAGCATAATATAATAAATACTGTTCCTTCCGACACGCGCAAAGAGGCTGATGAAGCGGTACAGATACGCGACTGGACAGATTCATACTATGTGGATGCCGACCACATCGGTTTAAAAAATGTAGATGGATTTATTGATTCCAGCGATTTTTTCACGCTCGATGTTGCGGATTTTATCTCTGAAGCACCGGATGAACAAGCTTTGCATGAGTTCATCAGCAAACAGAGCAAATACATCGGCACGCTTGAAATACCCGGTATTGATAGTTCTTTCCAGGTAACCGCTGAAATGGTTGAAGAAATCGGGCGTAAATTTTTAACCGCAATAAAGGAAGCTGGTAAAATCTACAGACATATTGAAAGTGTGAAAGGGAGTGATAAATTTATAACGGAAGTATCTATTGATGAATCAGATGACCCACAAACCCCTGTTGAACTTTTGTTTATTCTGTCAGCGGTGGCAAATGAAGGAATTCCTGCTCAGACAATAGCGCCTAAGTTTACCGGCAGATTCAATAAAGGCGTTGATTACGTCGGCGACCTGCAGCAATTCACAAAAGAATTTGAAGGGGATATTGCCGTAATTAACTTTGTTGTAAAGGAATTTTCACTTCCATCAAATCTGAAACTTAGCATTCATTCCGGCAGTGACAAATTTTCAATTTATACTCCGATAAAAAAAGCTATCAAAAAATTTAATGTTGGTCTGCATCTTAAAACTGCCGGTACTACCTGGCTTGAGGAGCTGATCGGTTTTGCTGAGGCAGGCGGCGATGGATTGGATATTGCAAAAGAGGTTTATAAAAAAGCTTATTCAAAATATGACGAACTCTGTAAACCTTATGCCGCGGTGATAGATATTGATAAAAACGAACTTCCGCCTCCGGAAACCGTCGACAAATGGGATGAAAATACCTATGCTTCTACACTAAGACACGACCTTAGCTGCGAATTATACAATTTAAACTTTCGTCAGCTTCTGCATGTAGGTTATAAAATAGCCGCCGAAATGGGTGAGCATTATCTTAATGCACTGGTAAAGCACGAAAAAGTAATTGCACAGAATGTTATGGAAAATATTTACGACAGACATTTAAAACGAATATTTATCGAAGATTAGAAATTATTAACCATGGATTGCACGGATTTCACAGATTAAAAGAGAAGAAATATTTAAATTTTCCCTTTTTGATTTGTTATTCTATTTGAAATAATAACAAGACTTTGGCAAATTTTGAAAATTTCAATATATTTTGTAGTTTCATTGATATTTTTAAGTGAATATCAATTTAAACCAGGTGCCCTGTCATTCCGATCCTGAAACATGTTCAGGATCTTCGGAATCTATTGTTTATTAGTTATTTAGATGATGAAACGAGTAGATCCTGAAACAAGTTCAGGATGACAGGTTTAGGTTATTTCAACTAAAACTATATATAATAAATTTGCCAAAGTCTTGTAATAATATAAAGGCGAAATAATATTATTAAAGGAGATTATTATAAAAAGATTTAGATTATTATATGTTGCGATTCTGTTGGGCTTAATTTTTGTTATTATTCAGAACGTTTTGGTCTGCCCTACAGAAACACTCCAGCCATCCGGTCTCATTTGCGAACTTCTCGAAAATCCCGAAAAAACGGTCATTACTGATGGTCTTCCCGAGTTTGGCTGGATTATGAATTCTACTTTAAAGGATGATTTCCAGTCGGCATATCAGATAATTCTCTCTTCTGGTCTGGATAACTTGAATAAAAATATCGGCGATATGTGGGATACGGGAAAAATCAGGTCTGCGGAGTCCATAAATGTTGAATACAACGGGAAACTACTGTATTCAAATACTTCTTATTTTTGGAAGGTAAGAACCTGGAACAGGAGGGATGAGGTCAGTTCCTATTCCACTCTACAGAGTTTCCGTACTGGCAAGATTACACAGAGACACTCCACTGCCCGCTATCCGCTTGAGAAACGTGAAGTCGAACCTTTGCGTGTTATAAAGAAAGGGAAGGGACATTACTTTATAGACTTTGGCAGGGCGGCTTTTGGTACAGTTAAATTGAAGCTTACAAGTCCTTCTTCCGGAGGTGAGGTCGAAGTTCATCTTGGGGAAGTTCCAAATGGAGAAGATGCCGTTGACCGCAATCCCGGTGGGTCCAGGCGATACCGAAAAATGGTATTGAAAACAAAAAAAGGGACAAATATTTACACTGTTCGTATTACTCCCGATAAGCGTAATACGGGAGAAAGAACCATCAAGATGCCCAAAACTACGGGTGAGGTTATGCCTTTCCGGTACTGTGAAATCGTGAACAGCCCGAGTGATATTAAGCGGTCAAACATTTGGCAGTTGATGGTTAATTATCCTTTCAATAATGATGCGTCGGATTTTGTATCTTCCGACAATGTGCTCAATGATGTGTGGGATTTCTGTAAATACAGCATCAAAGCGACCAGTTTCTGTGGCGTGTATGTTGATGGGGACAGGGAAAGAATTCCTTACGAGGCAGATGCTTATATCAATCAGTTATGCCATTATAGTGTTGACAGGGAATTCACAATGGCGCGATACAGCCATGAGTATCTAATTACACATCCAACATGGCCCACAGAATGGATTCTCCATTCCATATTAATGGCGTGGGTTGATTATATGTATACTGGAAATATAGAATCAATAGAAAGATATTATGAGGATTTGAAGGCGAAAACACTGCAGGCACTGGCAAGGGAAGACGGCCTGATTAGTGTGAAGACAGGGCTGGTTACAGATGAGGTGCTTAATTCGATTCATTTCAAAGGAGAATTAAGGGACATAGTCGATTGGCCCCATGGAGGTATACTGGGCTTAAAGGGCGGTTATGGTGAAACAGACGATTTTGAATTCAAGCCGATCAATACTGTTGTTAATGCCTTTCATTATAGAGCACTGATGTTGATGAGTCATATTGCAAAAGCACTGGGCAAGACCGAAGATTGTAACCATTTTCTCAATAAGGCAGAATTGGTGAAGAAATCTATTAATGAAAAACTTTTTGACAAAAAACGTGGAATTTATGTGGATGGAGAGGGCACGAGTCATGCTTCGTTGCATGCTAATATGTTTCCTGTTGCCTTCGGGGTAGTGCCCGAAGAGTACATACAAGGAGTTGCGGACTTTATCAAGACAAGAGGAATGGTATGCAGTGTATATGGGGCACAATATCTGCTGGAAGCTCTTTATCAAGCTGCTGAAGACGAGTATGCACTTTCGCTCCTGACTTCGACATCGGAGCGGAGCTGGGCTCACATGATTTACGATATAGGTTCTACTATTTCGCTTGAGGCATGGGATAATAAATTCAAGCCAAACCAGGATTGGAATCACGCATGGGGAGCTGCACCGGCGAATATCATCCCGAGACTTCTTATGGGAGTTCAGCCAATTGAGCCGGGATTTAGCAAGATTCAAATCAAACCTCAGGTTAGTAGTATGAAAAGCGGAAGACTTGACCTGCCTACTATTCGGGGAACGGTGCACGTTGATTTTAAATCTGTAAAAGATGTTTCTTTTATTCTTAACGTTTGTATTCCAGCAAATACTTTAGCTAAGATATATCTGCCGAAATTTGAAGTTGATAATACCGATGCGTTAGTGGATGGAATGCAGCGGAAAGGCAAGATGGATGGGGACTTTATTGTTTTTGACAATATCGGCTCCGGAGACCATCAATTCGAAAGAAAAAAATAAAGAAAAAGATTGATATATAGATATTTCAATTAAGTATGTGAAATTATATTTTAATGAGTATTTACAAATTGTTTTTCATTGAAAAAAACCAAATATTACATTATATTTAAAAAATTTAAATAATATCATTTCAAAAAAGGTTTTGTATTCTATTTTTCAGAATTCCGGTAAGAATTATTTTTTACTTGACTCATTAAAAAAATGAAAATTGCAGTATTAGACCTTCATCGCTGGATACATAATAAAACTTACGAATCGGTAAAAATTGCGGATGCTTTAAAGGAATATTTTGATGGCGAGGTTTCTATATTTGAGATGCTGCGCAATATTCCACCCGAGATAAATTTTGACGAGTTTAACGGTATTTTAATCAGCGGCTCAGATTCTACGCATATAGAAAAGTACAGGGGATACAAAATTACCCAAAAGATTATTGAAAGCGCAAATGAGCTGTCTATTCCGGTTCTGGGTGTGTGTGCAGGGAATCAAATGTTAGCAAAGATATTTGACCAGAACATTGAATTTATGGAAAAACCGGAGGTAGGATGGTATGAAATCGAATTAACCGATAATGGAATGAAAGATGAATTATTTAACGGACTGCCCAAAAAATTTGTTTCTTTTGAATGCCATATAAAACGCATTTATGAAGATGAAAACAAATATATAAACATCTTAGGTAGAAGCAAAAACTGCATTCAGTCAGTGAGATATAACAAATATGTCTGGGGAATACAGTTTCATCCGGAAGACACTATTGAGGGTGGAAATGAACAGATAAAAAATTATACACGCCGTGAACCTTCCTCCAAATCGAGGATTCTTTCTCCTGAAAAACTTGTTTGCAAGAATGTCTATAAAAACTTTATTGAAATTGCCGTTAGGAAGAAAAAATAAATATACATAGAATTTCATCATACAAGAATAATTCTTCCTTAAAGACAACCTTTCTGATTGTACATAATTAAAAATTTAAATCTTTCAAAAAAAGGAAAACTATTGAAGAAAATTGTAATATTCGGCGCGGGAAATATAGGAAGGTCCTTTATCGCTCAATTATTTTCAAAAGCTGGATATGAAATAGTTTTTATAGAGGTTGACCCTGTAATCATTGAAGCACTGAATAAATATAATAGATACAAAATTGAAGTTAAAGATATTCGACCGGAGAAGATCGGAAGAGC
>JAUVVT010000169.1 GCA_030604505.1 bacterium
ACCTGAACGACAGTGGGAGAAATATTCCAGATGAACATGTAACCATGCCCGAGACACTACAGGAGGCTGGCTATGCTGCCTTTGGCACAGGCAAGTGGCACAATAATGCAAGTGCATACGCTCGGTCTTTCACACATGGCGGGAAAATCTTCTTCGGTGGGATGTCCGACCATCTAAAAGTGCCGGTCAACGATTTTAACCCAGCCGGCACATATCCAAAGGAAAAGAGATACATGGGAGAAAAGTTTTCCAGCGAACTTTTTAGTGATTCCGCCATTAAGTTCCTTCATGAATATAAGGATGATAATCCATTTCTTGTGTATGTTTCTTACACGGCACCTCACGATCCGAGGATGGCGTCGAAAAAGTATAGAGATATGTATAATCCAGATAAAATTAGTTTGCCGAAAAACTTTATGCCGGAGCATCCATTTGATAATGGTGATTTGAAAACACGCGATGAAAAACTGGCACCTTGGCCTCGAACTCCGGGTATTGTGCGTGAACATATTGCCGATTATTATGCTATGATTACCCATCTGGATGAGCAAATAGGTCGTGTGTTGAAAACTCTGGAGGAAAGTGGGAAATCGGACAATACAATCATCATTTTTGCCGGAGACAATGGTCTTGCTGTTGGCCAGCATGGACTTTTTGGCAAACAGAATCTATACGAGCACAGCGTGCATGTGCCATTAATTATAAGTGGTCCGGGACTTCCACAAGGAAAAACATGCGATGCACTTTGCTATCTGCTGGATATTTTCCCGACTGTTTGTGAACTGGTCGGCAGTCCAATACCAGAAACAGTTGAAGGTGAGAGTCTTGTTCCCCTTATAACAGGAGAGAAGAAAAAGGTTCGTGATTCTATTTTCGGTGCCTATAAAGAATTTCAACGAATGGTTCGAAATGACCGTTGGAAGCTCATTCTATACAACGTCAATGGAAAGCAGACTATGCAACTGTTTGACCTAAAGAACGATCCGTGGGAGATGAAGAACCTGGCGGACGACCCTGTACAGGCAGAACGCATCAAGGAACTGACTAATCTGTTGAAGAAATGGATGAAGGAAACCGACGACAATTGCGACCTGGACAAGCTCAACTGGGGCTACGTTCCCAACGAGAAATAGAAGAAGCCGAAGAAGAAAAAATGAGAGCATCAAAAAAATCTTGTTGATTGAAAGGGAGACATAAGTGAACAGACAGTTCAATCGACGGAATTTTCTGAAAGCCGTGGGTCTGGGAGCGGCATCGCTGACAATGCCGGGATTAACTCGCTGTTCGGCTGGGGCTGTTAAGGGTAAAAAGCCGAATATTATCTATATAATGCTCGATGACCTGGGGACCGAGTGGTTCAGTTGCTATGGTGGGGAGGAAATGGAAACGCCCAACACCGATATGCTGGCAAAGGGCGGGATACAGTTTTCCAATGCGTATTCCATGGCACAATGTACGCCCACCCGCGTGACGCTTTTAACCGGGCAGTACCCCTGGCGGCATGGTTGGGTTAACCACTGGGACGTGCCGCGCTGGGGCGCCGGATGTCATTTCGATTGGAAACATAATATGACTTTTGCACGTGTAATGAAGACTGCCGGTTATGTTACTGCCGCCGCTGGCAAGTGGCAGATTAATGACTTTCGGGTCCAACCCAATGCTATGGTAAAACACGGCTTCGACGAGTACTGCATGTGGACCGGCTATGAATCTGGGAACCCTCCCAGCTCAAATCGCTATTGGGACTCTTACATTCACACTAAAGACGGCAGCAAGACCTACAAGGGTAGGTTCAGCACCGACATCTTCGTGGACTTTCTAATTGATTTTATGAGAAGATACAAAGACAAGCCGATGATGTTATACTTCCCTATGTGCTTGACCCATACACCATTTACCAATACACCACTCGATCCAGACGCCGAGGGCAGGGATGCGTGCCATAAGGCAATGGTCCGCTATGCCGATTTTGCACTTGGCAGAATAGTCAAAGCACTGGATGAACTGAAGATTCGCAGTAACACTATAGTGTTCTTGACAGCGGACAATGGCACAGGCAGGCAGATGACTGCACGAATGAACGGCAGGCTGGTCAAAGGCGGTAAAGCTACATTGGGAGAACCCGGTGTCAGAATGCCATTCATCGTCAATTGCCCTGGACTTGTTCCCGCTGGCGTCACGACCGATGCTCTAACTGACTTCACCGATATGATGCCCACATTTGCGGAACTGAGCGGAGCCGAACTTCCCGGAGATATTGTCCTTGACGGTCACTCTATCGCAAAGTTGATTCTTGGGAAGGAGGATGATTCCCAACGTCAGTGGATTATGTCTATGGGATTTGGTCCAGCGAATCTTACCGAAAGCGGCGTCGAGCCAGTTCATGAATTCAATGACCGCGTTGTGCGTGACAAACAGTATAAACTTTGGGTGCTGAAAAACAGGAGTGCGAGGTTGTATGACCTGACCGCCGATCCGGCGGAGACGAATAACCTGATCAACAGCACGGACCCGAAAATTGTCAACGCACGCAATAAACTCGAGGCTGTCTGGAAATCCTTTCCTAAGAAGGACGGAAAACCAAAATACGATCCGACACCACCTCAACCATGGGATAAAAAGATATAGAAAGATAAAGAGTGCAAAATGATTGAAAGGTAATTTTAAGTGAAATAAAATCTGATAAAAACAGAATTTTTCTGATTAATAAAAAAATTGCTAAAGTTCCTAAAAATTTATATATTCATAATCAGAAAAGAAAGATATTTTGTTTTAATTCTGATTATATAAAAAGAGGTTAAATGTGGAAAAATATGGTTTCCAGACAAAAGCCCTTCACGCAGGATTAAGTGAGAAAGAATATAAATCATTGATTTTTCCAATATATCAGTCAGTAGCGTATCCTTATGAGACTTCTGAGGATGCTGCATTAATTCATTCTTTCCAGAAAGAAGGTCAGATTTATGGAAGGATGGATAATCCGACACTGGAAATCTTTGAAAAAAGGCTTGCTGTTCTTGAGGAGGGTGAGGCATGTATTGGGACTTCGAGTGGGATGTCTGCAATATATATGATTGCTGTATACTTTGCAAGGAACGGCGGTGAAATTGTTTCTTCTAATAGAATTTACGGAGGATCATATGTGTTGTTTTCCAAAATACTACCAGATCTCGGCATTAAGGTTCATTTAGTAAAAGATATTCATAATATTGATGAATGGGAATCGAAAATAAACCAAAATACAAAATTTCTATTTATCGAGACACCGAGTAATCCAAGCATAAATGTACTTGATATAAAGAGATTTTCAGACTTAGCGCACTCACATAATATATCTCTAATAGTTGATAATACAATAGCAACTCCTGCTTTGCAGATTCCAATAAAGTTTGGAGCGGATATAATTATTCATTCTGCAACCAAATATATCTGTGGTAACTCTACTTCCCTGGCTGGTGCGGTTATTGGAAGAAAAGAAGAGATTAAAAAGATGCGTGAGGAAATTTATGAAATCACAGGACCCACTCTGTCACCTTTTAATGCGTGGCTGCTTCTTATTGGATTAGAGACACTCTATATTAGGATGCAGAAACATTCAGAAAATGCAAAAATTGTAGCAGAATTCCTTGAAAATCATCCAAAAGTAGATTCTGTATCGTATCCGTTCCTTAAAGGTCATCCACAATTTGATACAGCAAAAAAACAGATGTCCGGCGGAAGTTCTCTTATTTCTTTTAATATAAAGGGCAGCCTTGAGGATGCATATAAATTTATAGATTCGGTTAATCTTATTAAAAGAGTGGGACATTTAGGAGATTCAAAAACATTAATTACTCATCCACGAACTGTCACTCATCAAAGTCTAACCGATGAAGAAAGAAAAGATGCAAATGTCTCTGATAATAGTATCAGAATTTCGGTTGGGCTCGAAGATGTGAATGATTTAATCGAGGATATTGAGCAAGCTCTCGGAAAGATTTGAAAAGTTAACTCTTTATTTCAGAGAAAATATTTAAAAAGGATATTACTATGCAGCCTGTTTATAGTAAATTAGTATGTTTATAAAATGTAAGAGTACATTTTAAAGTAAATAATAGTATCAATCATTTAAAAAAGTAAGGAGGGTGAAAATATGTCATCACAATCTTTTTTAAACCGAAGGGATTTTTTAAGTAAAAGTACAAAAGGAACAATTGGATTAGCAGCAGGAATTGCCACTTCGGGTATGATGTCTAATAAGGCAAAAGCCCAGAGAAGAAGGAGAAGAAGTCCAATAAGGGTAAGTCTATATACCATTACATATCTGGGGATTTGGTATGATGACCGTGCATTGACTCTTAAGGAATGTATGGATAGAGCGAGAGAATATGGATACGACGGGATAGAGTTTGATGGAAAGAGACCACATATCTGCCCGCTTGACCAGGATATGAAGGAATGCCTCGAATTAAGAAGGTATGCTGAGAAATTAGGATTGGAAATTAGTGGGCTTGCAGGTAATAACAACTTTACCAGTCCTATCCCCGAACAGCGTTGGAATGAACTGCTGATGGTGAGAGAACAGATAAAAATGGCAAGCTATTTAGGAGCTAACACTGTCAGATTATTTGCTGCATGGGGAGGAACAACAATTAATGATAGAGGAATTGCCGAATATGGAGATGCAAGAAGGTCATGGCATCTTGGTTTTCCTAACGTTACAGATGAACAAAGGTGGAAATGGTGTAAAGAATGTCTTGAGGAATCAGTAAAGTGTGCTGAAGAATATGGTGTTACCCTTGCTTTTCAGAATCATGCGCCATTGGTCGCTGATTATAAAGTTGCACTTAAAATGGTGAAGGAGATTAGTTCGGAAAACCTTAAAATGTCACTCGATGCTCTCAGTATGAACCAGGACCCTGAATATATACGAGCAGCAGTTAGTGAGGTAGGGAGGGATATTAACGTCCATCATCATTTCGGAGGCGAATTTGATAAAATGCCGGATGGAAGAATTGTCTTGCGAGGTACTACACCCGAAAGAAAAGATAATACTCCAGTTTTTATTAAAGCTCTGGCTGACATAGGATATAATGGTCATCTCGCCTATGAATTATGCCATCAGTTTAGAATTGGAAATAGGATCGGAAAACTTAAAGATGTTGATGAACAAGCCGCCCTGGCTGTTCAGTATATGAAAAATATAATATCAGAGAATGTTACTTAATTTTAATAATAAGTTAATCATTCTTTTGAAAAAAATGAGTATTTCTTAATTTTTTTGTAATCAAGTCCAATGTATTATATTTTGGTCTTGATAATTAAGAAATGTTATATTAAAATTAAATAAGCATTCTAAGTGATTAATAATTATTAATATAATTCAATTACAGGAGTTAGTTAAAGTGCCGATATTTGAGTTTAAGTGTCTTAATTGCAGTAATGACTTTGAAGACCTTTTTTCTTCACATGATATTTCGAATGAAGATATAGAATGTCCAAAATGCGGAAGCAAGAGTATAAAACGCATCTTATCTTTATTTTCTTCACCGGGTGTAACAGCGGAAG
>JAUVVT010000302.1 GCA_030604505.1 bacterium
TAGTTCTGCTGTCTTATTTTTGCCGAAGTTCTTCAAGATAAATTATTTTATATTTCTGATATGCAAAAATTATACTATAAAAAATCTAACAAAAAAAATGAAAAATCAAAGAAAGAATTTCAAATTTTTAATTTTAATACTCCACATTATTCGGATTATGCTGACTATAATTTTACAGACTCTTTTTTATTTCTGAAAAATTTTTATCATAAAAAATTCCACAAAAAATAAAATTTGTTGATTTCTAAAATTTTATTAATATAATATAACATTATGAAAATATTAAAAAATATTCCATTTAAATTGGATACCGAAGCAATATTAAAACAGCTGCATCTGCGAAATGAAAATAAACAACTGGAAAAAAACATCCGGGAGTTAATCAAGACCGCTCTTTCTATTGCCAAACCCAAAGCATTGTACAGAATATCTTATATTGAAAATAAAAATGAAAATTCATTGTATATAGACGGCGTAAAGTTTACAAGCCGTATTCTCAGGATTAACCTGGATAAAATAGAAAGAGTTTTTCCGTATGTTGCAACCTGTGGAAAAGAATTAGATGAAATATCTATCTCACCAGATGATATTATGTTGTCTTACTCTCTGGATATTATAAAAGAGATGATTTTAAGGTCGGCTCACAACTATCTTAAAGACTACATAACAAAAAATTATAAAACCGCACAGCTCTCACAAATGCATCCGGGTTCCCTGGAAGATTGGCACATAACACAACAAAAAAAGCTGTTTTCAATCTTTGGTAATGTTGAAGAACTTATTGGAGTTAAGTTAACAGAAAGTTTCCTGATGACCCCTGTAAAATCCTTGTCTGGAATGTTTTTCCCGACAGAGATCAAGTTCGAAAGCTGCCGTTTATGCCCAAGAGAAGTCTGCATCAGAAGAGCAGCACCATACGAACCGGAATTAGTAAAAAAATATTTAGAAAAAGATTTAAAATAAAAATTTAGTTCCTGTTAAAAAATTGTCTATAAATAAATACTCTTGAACAATCGTATGTTAAAATACAAACTTTTCTCGTGTAATCCGTGTTATTCTCAGTTCTATACAAACAATCCACTAGAATAGGAAACACCCAATAGGCACCGGGAACGGAGTGATCAAATAACTTATGGCTATTGCCTAATAGCTAATTTAATAAATCGTATATATAAAACTGTAAATCATATCGAGTTTATCTTAAATTTACAAACACAGTTTAGAAACAGAAGGGAGAAGAAAATGCAAATAGAGAGAAGAAAATTTTTAGGCAAATCGGCAAAAATATTGGGTTTTTCGACTGCATTTAGTATTCTTAATAAATGCGGCAGTGCGGTTAAAAAGCCGAATATACTTTTCATCAATACCGACGACCAGGCACAGTGGGCTGTTGGTGCATACGGCAATGATGATATACATACTCCGAATATGGATAGATTGGCAAAAGAGGGTATGTTATTCAAATATGCGTTCACCACACCTGTATGTTCTCCTTCACGGGCAATGGTTATGGCTGGATGTTATAGTCACCAGGTCGGTATTGACGATTGGATATCTTCAAAGGAAACAATTGGATTTCCACCCAACAGAAAATCAATTGCAGATATGCTTCGTGAGAACGGTTATATCACAGGATTAATCGGTAAATGGCATCTCGGGAAGGAAGAGGAATATCATCCCAAACGACACGGCTTCGACTATTTTATGGGATTTCTCGAAGGAGGTAATAACCCTCTTAATCCCACCCTTGAAGTCAACGATAAAAAGCAGGAGTTAGAGGGTTATCTCACGGATATACTTGGTGAAGATGCAGTAAAATTTATTCGAACATACAGCAATAGCGATAAACCTTTTGCTCTTTTTTTTCATACAAGAGCACCCCACAAGCCGTATATGCCTGTACCCGACGAGGATATGGCACATTATAAAGATAAGAAATTTAAAGTTCCTGATATTAGAAGTTATTCCGAGATAAAAGATTTTACGGAGGAACATTTGCAGAAAATGTATTGTGAATACTATGCAAGTATTACCTCCGTTGACCGAAATATTGGTTATCTTCTCGAAGAGCTCGAAAATTTGGCGATTGAGGATAATACTATTGTAATTTTCACCGGAGACAACGGTTACAATCTCGGCAGGCACGGTTTGGAGACTAAAGGGAATGCTATTTTTCTTGGTACAAAAACTCGACGTCCAAATATGTTTGATTCTTCTGTTCTTGTTCCTTTAATCATTCGTTATCCATCGGTGGTAAAACCGGCAACTATATGTGAAGAAATGGTTTCTTCAATTGACTATTTCCCTACGTTTATGGAAATAGCGGGAGCAAAACAAACAAAAGAACTTAAACTTGAAGGAATAAGTATGATGCCGCTGCTAAAGGGAGAAAAACCTGATAATTGGCACAATGCGGTTTTTGATGGTTATGATATGCATCACGGAGCAACAGCCAATATGCGTATGATTCGGACCAAAGATTGGAAATTAATTCTTCATTTTGAAGAGAGTAGTAAAAATGAATTATACGACCTTAAAAATGATCCAGGTGAACTGAAAAACTTATATGATAATGAATCTTACAGTAATATACAAAAACAACTCGAATCGCGCCTTAAAGAATGGATAAGCAGAACCGGTACAAATAAAAGATTATAACAATAAATTCTATTAATAGAAAGGTGGAAAAAATGCGAAAAAATTTACACTTTTTAATTGTAATTATTTTTACTATTAGTTTAGTATCCATTTTTCCCGCAAATATAACCTTCGGAGCGAATCCTTACAATTTACCTGTTTACAATGTTAAAGATTTCAATGCGGTCGGAGACGGAGTAACCTTGAATACTCTTGCCGTACAGCAGGCAATAGATAAGGCAGCCGGTGATGGCGGAGGAGTTGTATATTTTCCTCCGGGTAATTATGTCAGCGGTACAATTCAGATTGGCAGCAATGTAACGTTATACCTCGAAGCAGGAGCTACTATCTGGGGAAGTAAAAAAAAGGAAGATTATATTCATGGGTGTCTGATTTATGCTGAAGATGCTGTTAATGTTTCTTTACGCGGCAGAGGTTCAATAGATGGTAATGGAACATCATTCTGGAAACGGGAAAATAACCGCTGGCGGGTAGGAGATTTGCGTCCCAACAGACTGCTCCAATTTATTAATTGTGAAAACCTAATGATAGAAGATATTACTATATTGAACAGCCCTGCCTGGACTATACATCCAATTGACTGCAACCGCGTGACTATACGCGGAATCTCAATCCTAACCGGGATATACGAGGATGATGGGCCCAATACGGATGGAATCAATCCTGATGGCTGCACAAACGTTCGTATATCCGACTGCTACATCCAGACCGGTGATGATAGTATAGTTTTAAAATGTACAAAGGCATCTAAAAGCCGTATCTGCAGGAACATCACAGTAACCAACTGTGTTTTGATTACAACAGAAACAGCACTCAAAATAGGTTCAGAGACAAATGGAGAATTTAAAAATATTACTTTTTCCAACTGTGCAATCCTTGACGCCGGATGTGGAATTGGATTGTGGATGAGGGACGGTGGACTCATTGACGGTTGGGTAATCGACAATATCTCAATGAATATGACTCCCCCCTTCAGAAACGGCGGACAGCCAATATATATCTGGTCTTACAGAAGAGAAGATGATACACCATGGGGCACCATAAAAAATGTGTCTATATCAAATTTTACTGCTGTTGGTGATGGCGGCATCTTTATAAGTGGAGTGAAAGAGAAGCATATTGAAGGAATCACTCTGGACAACATCAGGATATTTATGCGCGGCAAGAGGGAAACAAAATGGCACAAAGAACCACCATACCCATTTACAGTCTGGGGACATCATCAAGCCCCGCATGATATTTTTTGCCGATATGTGGATGACCTGAAAATCCGAAACGTTCATTTCACATGGAACTCACCGGAAAAAACTGAATGGGGAAGTGTTATGCGGTGCCTGGATATCAAAA
>JAUVVT010000438.1 GCA_030604505.1 bacterium
GTCACATCAATGGCTTCCGCCGGTTCAAGATATGGGATGTCTCTTTTCTGGATACTTATACTATCATGTTTTTTTACTTATATTATGTTCATATCATATGGAAAATTTTCTTTAATAACAAAACATACAGCACTCAACGGATATAGAAAATTCATAAAATACGGTAATATAATCGCTATTGTTACATTAATTGGATTGGTATCTGTTGAAATTACGGCTCTTATGGGAATTTTTGGTATTGTTGCAGATATAATTTCAGAATGGTCCAAAATATATTTTTTTGAGACCGGATTTAATACAATATGGATTACATCAATTCTGATACTATTATTATATTCATTACTATTAGTAGGAAGATATTCGTTTTTTGAAAAAATTCTAATTATATTTGTCAGTATAATAGGAATAAGTTTTATTTTAAGTATGTTTCTTGTAATCCCTGAACCAACAGAAATAATACGAGGATTTGTACCCGGACTTCCCGAAGGAAAAAATGCAAGTATAATAGTATCAAGTATAGCAGGAACGACATTATCCGCTCCGGGATTTATAGTACGCAGTATTCTTGTTCGAGAGAAAGGTTGGAATACCGGTCAAATTGCTCAGGAGAAAAGAGATTCCTTTATTGCAGTATTAATGATGTTTATTTTAAGCCTTTCGATTATGGCATGTGCAGCAGGCACACTTCATCCACGTGGAATCGCAGTTGAAAATGTTATTGATATGGTCCAGACTCTTGAACCGATTGCGGGAAGATTTGCAATATCTATATTTATGCTTGGCATTGTCGGTGCAGGTCTCTCATCTATATTCCCTATAGTACTTTTAGCACCCTGGCTGATTTGCGATTACATGGGAATTGAGAGAAATATGAAATCAGCACCCTTTCGAATAATAATCGGTATTACTATTTTAGCAGGATTAACAGTACCGGTTTTTAATGCAAGGCCGATTTTTGCAATGATGGCATCCCAAGCCTTTCAGGCTCTTATGATGCCTATTGTCACACTGACAATTTTATACCTTATTAACAAAAAAGACATTATGAAGGAATTTAAAGCCGGAACAGCATTGAATATTGGAATCATTGCTACTTTTATATTTTCACTTGTTATGTCATATCAAGCTGTTCATGGATTAATTGATTATCTTACAGGTAAAATTTAGATTAACTAAGTAAGCATATTCTAATATATTCTTATAAAAATAACAAAATATCTTTAAGAAAATGAATTTCTTTTGTGGAAAAAACGAAATTGATGTAGCAATTCCGGAAAAAAATCTCTTTTTTAATCTTAATCTTAAAAATTCTGCCAAATTAAACAGCATAGAAAGAGAGGTTAAGAATATATTAAGACACCCAATCGGAACATCTCCGCTTTGTGAATTAGTAAAGGATAAAAAAAATGTTATCATTCTTGCTGATGATTATACAAGATTAACTCCCGCAGATATAATTATTCCGATAGTTTTAAATGAATTAAATAGATCAGGAATCTCTGATTCAATGATTACAATTGTTATAGCGACAGGGTCTCATAAGCTAATGAATGAATCGCAGATTCAAATTAAATTTGGAGAAGAAGTACTTTCACGTGTTAAAATTCACCAGCATAAATATCTTGATGAGAATAACCTCATACATTATGGTAAAACAAAAAGAGGAACAGATATATGGATAAACAAGGAAGTAGTAGAGGCTGATTTCAGAATTGGGATAGGAACAATATTTCCACATCATCCCACCGGTTGGAGCGGAGGAGCAAAGATTCTTCTGCCCGGGGTTGCTGGTAAGGAAACAATTGCACATATGCATCTCCTTGGAGCGACAGAACAGAGACTCGGAGAAATGCTCACACCATGTAGGGAAGAGATGGAGGAATTTGCAAATAAAACGAACCTTGAATTTATTATAAATGTTATTCTCAATAATAATGGAGCTGTAGTTTATATAACTGCCGGTGATTTTATAAAGGTGCACCGTGAAGGAATTAAACTGGCACATAAAGTATGTGCTGTCCCGTTTAAAAGAAAAGCAGATATTACCATTTCAAGCACATACCCTATAAATTATGACCTTTTTCAGGCTGATAAAGGATTATTTTCTGCCGAGATAACTACAAAAGAAAATGGAGAAATTTTATTAGTATCCGGATTCAAAGAAGGGATTGCATCTTCACATAAGGAATTAATTGAACTTGCAAACTTAAAAGATAATGATATTTGGAATATTGTTAAAAATGAGCCTAATAATCATGACTTGCTCGCATGCGCCGAAGCACTGTATCTGAATCATATAAAGAACAAATTTAAGACTTATATTGTTACAAACGACCTGACAGAAGATGAAGTAAAAAAGATTGGTTTAAATTACCTGAATCCAAACAATCTTCAGGGATTTATTTATGAAAATATCAGAAAAAATCCGGAACTTGGAATAGGGATAATCAATCAGAGTACGGAAGTTCTGCCAGTTTTTATGGATATTTAGCAAAACATAAAAATAAAATTATTATTTTTTTAACCTGTAAAACAACAAAAATGGAGGTAATTATGAAAGTCGGATGTGCATTTCTGTATACTATAACCAAATACGGTTTTCCACCGCGCTTTGCAGATAACCTGAAAGCAATGGAAGAGATTAAGGAGATGGGATTCGAAGCGGCAGAAC
>JAUVVT010000222.1 GCA_030604505.1 bacterium
AACCATTATCAAACTTTTTACTTATTAATCAGTTAAATCAGTCTTAAAATCAATAAAATCAATGTTTAAAATATATCTGTCAAAAAAATATATGCTTTTTTTGATAAAAATCAAAATAAAAAATATCCATAATGCTTTATAAAACAATAAATAATGAACAGTTTGAAATTTTGTAAAAATGATAAAAATGATAATTTTTGATACATTTTTATCAAAAAATGATAAAATATTATCAAAAAAGTAATCCCTTTTGAGAAGAAATAATAAAAATGGAACATATTTTTTATTAATATTCAAAAAAAAGTTGCATAGTAGAATAAAGTTTTGTTAATTATAAAACTATATAATAACAAAAATATTTTTCCGTTCTCTGCGGATATTTAAAAAATTTGAGGTAGAAAATGATAATAGGTATCGGTAGTAAAGCCCGTCAGGGAAAAGACACAGCCGCTAATTTTTTACAAAAAAAACACGGCTTTATTTTGATTCACTTTGCTGATGCTCTCTATGATGAATGCAGGAATTGTAATATTTTGTACAGCGAGCCGGACAATATATTTTATATGAAATGTTATGATGAAGATTATTACAAATTGAGCAATCCCCCTGAAAGCATCAAAAAATGGATAGAATCGGACGGTGTTGAAGAAACGAGTCTCCCTTATAATGCTCAATGGATTTATAAAGGGATGAAAGAAAAGGATTCAACGTTCCTTCAGTTTTGGGGTACTGAATTTAGAAGAAAGTTGTTTCACTGGGATTATTGGGTTAACAAGGTAAAGGATGTAGTTGACAGAGAACCAAATAAGGATTACGTTATACCCGACGCAAGATTTAAGAACGAAGCACAGTTTATTAAAAATTATGGCGGGGAGGTTTGGAAAATAGTTAGAACTAATTACGATGAAATAGACAGAGATCCGAACCACAAAAGTGAAGTCGATTTGGATGAATGGGAGTTTGATGAAATTATTCTTAATGATGGAACTATTGAGGATCTCTATAAAAAGGTAGATGAAGTCTATAACAGAAGGAAAAAGTCATATGAATAAGACAAGGTTGAATAAAGACCAATATTATATTAACATAGCATCTGATTTATATCAGCGTTCTACTTGCCTAAGGAGAAAGTTTGGCGCATTGATAGTTAATAATGATGAAATTATCTCAACCGGCTATAACGGAGCCCCGCGTAAAACAAAAAGTTCGCTCGACCATGGATGGTGTTGGAGAGAAAGACACAATATAGAACATGGAAAAAATTACGAACTCTGTCGTTCAGTCCATGCGGAGATGAACGCAATTATTTCTGTTGCCCGAAGGAATATGATTGGCGGGACAATTTACATCGCTGGTGAAAATGCCGATGGAATGTTTTGTGAAGCTTTTCCATGTGTGGTTTGCATAAGACTTATAATTAATGCGGGCATAGAAAAACTGGTGTATAGAGCCGAGGATGGTACACTTAAAGTAGAATATCCTCAGGAAAATTGGAAAGATGATGAATTTATTGTTGTAGGAAAATATAAATAATTAGATTAGGTGTTACATCATTTATGAAAAGATGGGTAACAGTAACAGAGAAGTCGGAAAGTACCCTTGGAGATAAATTAAAGGTAAAGCTCGCTTCTATACTTGCTAAAGTATTCCCTCCGTCACTTAAAACAGAGCAAATATTTGTTATTGTTATAGCTATATTTATAGGGCTTATAGGGGGTTTTGGCGCTGTAGGTTTTAGATATTTGATTCAGATTGTCCAGAGAATATCTTACGGTGATTGGACATATTCGCTTGAACTGGTCAGGGGTATTCCATGGTTTATAAAGGTAATAATTCCCGCTGCCGGCGGTCTATTAGTAGGGTTAATTGTCTATTTTATTGCAAGGGAAGCAAAAGGGCATGGAGTACCTGAAGTAATGGAGGCAGTGGCACTTAAAGCCGGTAAGATCAGACCGAGAGTGGTTTTTGCAAAAGCCTTTGCATCAGCCATCTGTATCGGAACAGGAGGTTCTGTCGGTAGAGAAGGTCCAATAGTTCAGGTTGGTTCTGCAATGGGCTCGACTATAGGGCAGTTCTTCAAAGTCCCAACTTCAACACTTAAAACATTTGTTGGTTGCGGTGCTGCTGCAGGAATTGCATCTACATTTAATGCACCAATAGCGGGAGCCTTTTTTGCCCTTGAGATTATATTGGGTGATTTCGCAGTCCCACAGTTTGCCCCAATTGTTATCTCTTCGGTTATGGCTACTGTGGTTTCACATTACTTTTTGGGGAATTATCCTGCTTTCATAGTCCCACAGTATCAACTTGTGAGTGTCTGGGAATTACTGCCTTATGTGGTTCTTGGTGTTTTAGCGGCATTAATAGGGACTTTATTTATTAAGTCTTTATATGGATTAGAAGATTTATTTGATAATTTTAATTTTCCGGAGTATCTGAAACCGCTCATCGGGGGGCTTATAATCGGAGCAATTAGTATCATTTTCCCCGAAATTCTGGGAACAGGTTATGAAGCAATTGCACTTGCTCTGGAAGGGAAACTGATATGGTTTGTCTTATTATCCCTTATTTTTATGAAATTGGTAGCGGTTTCTATTACGTTAGGTTCAGGAGGTTCAGGCGGTATATTCGCTCCGTCGCTTTTTCTGGGTGCTATGACCGGTGGGGCAGTAGGAATTTTTGTGAATACATTATTTCCAACAATAACAGCTTCTTATGGTGCTTATGCACTCGTTGGAATGGGAGCTATGGTCGCTGCAACTACTCATGCACCCATCACTGCTATTATTATAATCTTTGAGTTGACAAATGACTATAAAATAATTCTTCCTTTGATGATTGCCTGTATTATCAGCACTGTAACTGCTATGAGATTAAAAAAGGAATCAATATATACAATGAAGCTCATTAGAAAAAAGGTGAATATATTCATCGGGAAGGAGATAAATGTATTAAAATCGCTCCATGTAAAGGATATTATGACAAAAGACGTGGAATTGATCACAGAAGAAACAAGATTGAACCAACTCTTGGAAAAATTGGTAGAAAGCAATCGTTCATCACTTTTTATGGTCAATAAATATAATATGTTCTCCGGAATAATCACGATGAATGACCTTAGGTCTGCATTTCTGGAAACCGACGCACTTCAGCATATCTTGATTGCAAAAGATGTTGCAATCTCTGAGGATTTGACCCTGACGCCGGAAGATAACCTTGATTTTGTTATGAAAATATTCGGACAGACGAATATTAATGAACTTCCGGTTATAGAAAATATGCACACGAAAAATATTATCGGAAGTATATTAAAAGATAAAGTCATTGAAGCATACAATCAGGAGATATTAAGACGGGATTTAATCGGGGAATTATCTAACAGAATCACGGCGATTGAAAAATCTCCTATGGTCGAGCTTTTAGGTGGATACTCGATGACTGAAATAGAAGCACCCAAAAGCTTTATAGGTTTATCATTAAAAGATGCCCATATACGCGCAAGATTCGGCGTGGAAGTGATTCTTATAAAAAGAGCGGCAGCCGACAAGAAAAAAACAGGAGGTGAAACAATTAATATCATCCCCGATTCAAACTACATAATACAGGAAAAAGACAAACTTATCATCGTCGGAGATATTAAGAAGATAAATGATTTTAAGTATGTGGGGTAAAAGGAACTAATTAAGATTTTACATAATTTGGAGAATATATTAAAGTTGTGAGTGCACAATAGTATTCCTAAAATTCTCTTGCAAAAAAGCTGCAATCGAAACGGCTTTAGACCAGGATTTATTTTTTTCAAGGGAACAATAAGATTGAGGAGGCTTTAAGTCATCTTTAATAAGATGAGATACTTGAGTACGAGGGATTTCTAATTTAAAAGCTCGCACGTCATTTAATACAATTGCATAAATCTCTTTTGTTGATGCGGCATATTCATCAAATTCTTCTTTTGTCCCGCAAATATCTGAATTGAACTTTTCCCAAATTAAATCAGGTTCTCCTATAATTACGTTATCAATTATAGCTTCACCAATGAGAGATTGTCTTGGAGAAGAAGAATATAAGCTCACTTTACAGCCTTTCCACTTCTTTGAAAATTTCCTACGTATTTCAACCTTCTTTTCTCCATCCAAAACTTTTTTTGCATATTTAGGTTGAATACTCATTAAAAGTTCATTTTTTATTTTAGGTATTTTTTCCAAGACAGTTTCCCAAAATTTGGGGAAAGAAGAAGAGCATCTCAATTCCGTATCTGAAAGCCTAAACTCCGTACCAGCTTTAACTGCTCCGTGAAAGCCAAAAGATTGGAAGAATTTTTTCTTTTTTTCCCAAAGGCTCTCAGGAAGAGTAAAATGGATTTCTTCAGCTATATTTCTTACATCTAATGCCATTGAGCAAAAAAATATTTCACCAAGATTATAATCCTGTAATTCATCGCTGATTCGGAGATGGCAGAATTTGGACTTTTTGCCGCGTTTCACAACAGCAGAGACTACTGGTTTTTCATTGAGATAACCAATAAAAGCAGATCTTTCATTTATCTTTAGACCGGAGATAACCTTTCTATTGAACCATTTGTCAATTTTAGGATATATATCTTCCTTTGTTAACACTAAATTTTTTAAATTATGTAAATGGTCAGACAAACATATGGCATCTGCCTCATTTAAACGAACAATTCTGAAATCATCTTTTATTGAAAATAAATCATTCATTTTAACCTCTAATATTGCATTTATTAAATTATAAAATAATTAAATAATACTATTTTGTCCATTCTTTAAATATTTTGGATAATTGTAATTCTTGGTTAGTGTATGCATTATCT
>JAUVVT010000162.1 GCA_030604505.1 bacterium
AGCTTCCATATCATATAACTCAAAGCCTTTATTTTTATTTAATCCTTTAAGCTCTTCACTTTTAAGCGGTGCAGTTCTTCCTTTTGGCTGAATTAGTTTATAACGCTGGGAACGGACAGCAAAACTGTGATACAATTGAGGCTCGTCTCCGCGATGCCATTGAAAATAAAGATTACGATCATGCCAATTTACATTTTCTTTGATTATCAATGGCAAAAGACTCACACCATCTATTAAAACTTCTTCAGGTTCTTTTATTTTACAGAGATCAAGTAATGTTGGCAGTACATCAATGTGTGCTGCGATACGATTGACCTTTTTCCCTGGTTTTAACATCCCCTGCCATCTTATAAAGAAGGGCACACGGATTCCGCCTTCGTATACTGTTCCCTTGCGGCCATTCAGTCCTGCATTATAGCGGTCAGACTGTGAACTGCTTATCGCAGCACCATTATCAGTCATAAAAATAACAATAGTGTTATCCTCAAGATTCAATGCTTTAAGTTTTTCAAGCAGACGACCGACATTGTCATCGATATTAGTAATCATCCCATAAACTCTTGCAGTCATTTCGCTCAATCCCACAGCCCTGTATGGGTCAGCATAGTCATCGCTTATTTGCAGAGGACCATGAGGTGCATTAGTTGTAAGATACACGAAAAATCGCCTGTTTCGGTTCTTTTCGATGAATTGAATTGCAGCTTCGGTAAATATGTCAGTACAGTAGCCATTGTATTTTTTCTCTATGTTGTTGTGCTGCAATATTGGATCGAAATATTCACTGCCCTTCTCGCTGCTGAGTGGATCAGAAGGTTGAGCCATTCCCCCTCCTTTATGAACCAAAGACTCCAGAAATCCCTGTTCTCCGGGTCTCATTGGGTAATTGTCTCCCAAGTGCCATTTACCGAATATTCCTGTTTGATAACCTGCTTCTTTAAATATTTCTGCAATAGTTACTTCATCCGGATACATCATAGAACGCCCCAAGTAGGTATCAACGATGCCGGTTCGATAATTGTATCTTCCCGTTAATAAACTAGCGCGCGTTGGTGAACAAACAGGACATACATAGAACTGTGAAAACTCAACACTTTGTTTTGCAAAACTATCAAGGTTTGGCGTTTTAATCTCTTTATTTCCATGACAGCCAAGGTCACCGTAACCTTGATCATCAGTTATAATCAGAATCACGTTTGGTCTTTTCGCAGTACCACAACCGGACGAAACATACGGCAGAGCCAACGCTCCTGCCCCATAGAACAACGACTTTTTAGTTATGTTTAAAAATTTTCTTCGATTAACAATTTTTTCTTTTGGCATAATAAACCTCGATTATTTTTTTGAAAAAAATATTGTATTCAGATAACAATTATTTATTCTGTTCTTATTTCATTGAATCAAAAACAGCCTGCAGCTTTTTTCTGGCTTCAGCCGCTTCTTTGCTGCCTTGACCCGGCATTATCGGATTCTCTTCGAGCACGTCCACCGGTATATCGAAAAGCCTGCCATCATTATAGAGTTTCCATCGTTTATTGCGTGCAAAACGTATTACCTTCTCCTTTTTTTGATAATCGATGCCAAATTTCGGGAGATAATGGCAGAAAATCCATTCTCTGGGACTGCCTTTCCCTCCGCGCAGCTGTGGAAGGAAACTCCGCCCGTCAATCATCATTTTTTCCGGGAGTGAAGCACCACCAATTTCTGCAACAGTGGGCAGAAAATCGGTTGAATCAATAAGGTCACCACAGATTTTTCCTGGCGGGATTGTCCCTTTCCAATTTGCAATAAAGGGAACACGCATACCCGCATCAGTTGTGGTGCCCTTACCTCCCTGTATGATGCGGTTTCCTATCTTTGAACTTATATTCCTATGTGTTCCATTATCACCTAAAAACATAACAAGTGTATTCTCTCGAAGACCCAGCTCGTCTAATTTGCGGATGATACGTCCAACAATCTTATCCATATAAGCGACCATATCCGCAAAGTATTTATTGTTTCTTTTGTTTCTTTTATTTTCATTCCACTCTTTGCTGTCCGGTGTTGGAACAAAGGGAGCATGTGTCAGTATCATCGGATAGTAAACGAAAAACGGTCTTTTTTTATTGCGTTCCATGAAATCAAGAATGTAATCACAGCAGACATCAGGACCGTATTTACCCTTGAACTCTTTTATCGACTTACTATTTATTTTAATCATGGGGTCGGCATAGCGGGAACCGCTCTCTTCTATTTGCCATAAACAATACTCGTCAAATCCGGCTTTGTCCGGATAAGTTCCGGTTCCACACAATTTTTCGTGAGCAGTGACTCGCGACGAACTTCCATACAACTGCCATTTACCCGCAACGTATGTGGCATAACCTGCATCTTTCAAAACATGACCAAATGTTTTTTCCTTCGGGTCAAGAATACCGAACGCCCTGTAGTTGCGGAAGTTGTATTGACCTGTCATTAACTGCACACGGGTCGGGGTACAAAGCGGCTGGACATAGCAGTGATCGAAACGAATGCCGGTACTCGCCAATTCATCAAGAACGGGTGTTTTATATGATGTACTTCCATAACACCCGAGACATTCATAACCAAGGTCATCAGCCATTATCAGTACGATATTGGGCTTGTTCGCGGAAGCAGTGCAAAAAGATAAAACTCCCGGCACAGCCATCGCTGCTGCACCTGAACTCATGGCTTTCAGAAAGTCGCGCCGTGTGCTGCACAGATTATTCATATTTTTACCTCCCTATTATTGAGAAAACAATATATATCCAAACAAAACCAAATATTTCCGCGAATTACAATTAGCTTTGTTATTTCAGACTTTTTAAAGACACCCATATTGGGCTCGACCATGCTATATGAGTATCTTCCTGAACCACTCTAATATAGTAATAATCAGTTTTGCCGATTGGTCTGTCATCTGAAATTTCAATGGTCATACTTTTACCATAACCCTTTTTATTCACCAATTCAACATTATTCTTAATCACGGCAGCATATTTTATATTATCCGTTCCTTCAATTTTAACCTTGATATTTTTCTTTTCATTCGAATTACCCACATAAAACTCGCTCCCCATAGGATACCCGTTTATCGAAAAATCGACAATAATCCTTGCTCCGGTTGTTCCATAAACACACCTGTCCCATAAAGAATTAAAAATCCCTTTTTTTGTCAATGTTTTTGAGTATGCGGCAACAATTCCTGCATGATTTAATTTATAGAATCTATCCCATGCTCCAATCCCCCCTCTGCCGGAATGTTCATCACCGGAAGCTATTGCACCCAATTTCAATCCTGCTGCAAGAGCCTGCTGAAAAGTTCTTCTTCTGCCTTTTGGACGCCAGTTAACCCTTTCTTCAAGATATGGTCTCTCTGTGGTGTTATCGTAATATTCCGAATTTCCCCAAAGAGAATATACCTCATCAATTCTTACGACCGGGGAATTCATATCCTTCCAACCGCCGCCGGCATGATTATGCGGAACGGCAATTACTGTTTTTTCTTTGTAATCGCTCAAAAGATGTTCCCACAGTTTTTTTCTTGACATCCGACGGTCAATTACTTTTTCGTATTGAGGAGAATCATCAATAAAATAAAAATTGACATGACCGCCTCCAGAGGTACCAGATTCAAATCCTGAGAAAGAAACAAATTTACCCGCTTCAGTAAATTTTACAGCACTCTCTCTTATTTTATCATGAACACCCAAGGCATGGTCACAGATGCAGCAAAAATCAAGAGCAGTAATATCTCTGGCAAATTTGTTACACCAATCAGGCGTGCCAAGCCCGTCGGATTCGGCGCTGTGGATATGCAGGTCGCCCCAGTATAACCTTTTCCCCGCGGCTTCAGAAACAATCTTTATCGGGTTGCTCTCTGCTGTAAACGAATTCTCTTTATCTTTTACAATCAGTCTGTAAACACCCGGTCTGGAAATTTTTCCTGCTCCGGGAATTCTAATAAAACCTTTATCCGATTTATAAACCCGATGGGTTTCGGGCAGATTGACAACATCATTCGATTCAAAGTATAATGTTCCTTCATAGCCTTCCGCGGGATTATAATATTTATCTTTCACAAGAACATGCAAATCGAATGGTTCGTTTACAGAAGCAATTGAAGGCAGAGTAAATGCAAGCCCATCTGCCTCCCTTCCAACTACGCGAAGGGCAGGCGGGTATTCGATGCAATATGCTTTTTCCGCTGCAGAATCAAAGGCATATCTTTGCTCATATCTATTATTTACCATTTCCTCAAATTTTACCCAGTCAACATTTTTAAGAACAAATATAGTAAATTCAAAGTCCTGAATAAAATACGGTGCACAGGCTCCCAGACTCCCAAATATTGTATCACCGTAAAGAACAATAATTTTATCTCCCTCTTTTAAAGGAGTTCCCTTTATCCCGATATAAAGCTTTGTTCCCTCGCTGAGTCTTCCTCTATCTTTCATATCTGAAAAAAGTAGGAGTTTTGCATCAGGATTAGTTGTTATTATAGTGGTGTAGCCGGGTGTATATCCTTTCACAGCTACTTCATAATTATGAAATATATCGCTTTTAGGGAAGGACGGAGTATTGAAAATAACCGGACTAAAACCGTAAGGAATATATATATTCAATGCATCATTGATATCCAAACCTGCTTCACCAACAGTATAGACAATTTTCCACGTCCCTATGCTTCCAGCAGTCACATCTTCATTCGGTGTAATCACGGCACTTCCAAACTCCGGTCCTCCAAGAAGAGCGCGGTACATCTGACCCGGTCCCATTCTTCTTAATGAATTTTTCCTCCCAAGCTTTTCATGAAGTTTCATAAAGTATAAAGTATTATCTTTTTTTTGTCCGGAAATTTCGAAACCAAAAAATAAAAAGATTATTAAAAATAATATAAAAAAATAAAATATTTTTTTCATTTGAATCTCCTTAAAAATACGGTATAGGAGTTTTATCTGATTTTTATCATTATCTCAATTTTCTTCTAATCGCAGGAACCGCACTGCATTGTTGTAAAAAATATCCCGCTTTTGTTCGTGTGTCAGGAAGTCAGCTGATTTTATTCCTTCAACAGCTAATCCAATAGTCTCGGGCCAAATCATTTGGTCCGAACCGAACATCAGACGTTTCCCTAAACCCGCTCGCATAAGACCCTTAAGATAATCATGAAAAGCCTCACGAGGGATTATCCAAGAAATTGTTGAAAGGTCTGCGTAAACCAGCGGGTACATATACATAAAGGCGGTAATCTCATCAAGGAATGGATACCCTGCGATTTCTACCCAGAGGCGTAAATTTCGATGCTTGACCAGAACCTCTTCCAAGAGAAGCGGATGCCCAAGCTTTGACCTAAAAGTCGGGACATATGCACCAATTCCTTCCATATGAATAAGAACTGGGATGTCAAGTTCTTCAGCCAAGCTGAAATATGGATCTAATATAGGGTCATCTGGAGAAATACCTGCATATTGTGAAGTAATTTCTCCTATTGCTTTGATTCTGCCAGCGGAGTATTCATCACGCAAAAAGTCAATGGTCGGACTCCCGGGCTTTCCATTGAACATTGGTGAAGGGATAAATCTGTCAGGAGCAGCGGCTACCCATCGATAAACGTATTCAAGGTCCCCGCTTAAAAATCCTTTAACAATGTTATATTTATCCATCTC
>JAUVVT010000094.1 GCA_030604505.1 bacterium
AATATTTTATCATTTTGTGGGAAAAAATTGAGAAAAATGTATCAAAAATTCTCATTTTAACAGATTTTTATCATTTAAAAAAATATTCATTATTTATTATATTTTAAGTATTTATTAGTATTTTTTTGGTTCATTTTTTTCTCAAAAATCAACATTTTTTTTTAATATAATACTGCAAAAAGTAAAAATTAAGCAAGGACAACCCGGGGATTGTTTTTACAGTAAAGGGCGAACAGCCGTTCGCCACTACATCAAAATTATAAATATTAATTTTTGTATCGCAATTTTTGTGTAATTAAGAGCATAGAATTTCACAATAGTTATTATTATAAATAACATTATTTAAATATAATAAAATTTATCCGTGATGACAATGATTATTTTAGTATTTATACTAATTATTTTAAAATAAATATTTTGACAGGATTTACAGTATTGACAAAATAAACTGTATAACCTTATCTATTCATAGATTTTCTATTTTCTTATTATGTATTTATGAATTATTCGGATTAAATAAACCTGCTTTCTTTGAAAAATAACATGACAAAAATACTTAAAAATTTGTATTTTAATACTTTGTTGAGACGATTTCTCCTTTGTCCATTTTAATAATTCTTCCGGGAAACTTCTTGGGCAGTTCATGATTGTGTGTCGCTATCATAACTGCGGTTCCCTTTTCGTTTATATTTTTAATAATACTAAGAATTTCGACAGCAGTTTGGGAGTCAAGGTTACCGGTCGGTTCATCAGCAAGTATAATTAGGGGTTCATTTATAACTGCCCGTGCTATTCCTATTCTCTGTTTTTCTCCACCTGACAGTTCAGCAGGCATTCGGTTCATTTTATGACTTAAACCCATTTCAACCAGTGTCTTCATTATTTTGCGTTTTCTGTCTTTTCCCGGCGTTTTTGATATCTCGAGAACAATATCTATATTATCGTATACATTTCTGTCCTCAAGCAGCATAAAATCCTGAAAAACTATTCCGATTTTTCTTCTTAGAAATGGGATATCACTTTTATTTATATATAATGAATTATATTTATCTACTATAAAATGTCCTTCACAGGGAATCAGGTCAAGATATAATGTTCTTAAAAGAGTAGATTGTCCTGCTCCGCTCGGTCCAAAAATATAAACAAGCTCACCCTTGTTAACTTCGAGATTAATACCTTTTATACCGATTTGGTCGCCATATTTTACGCTGATATTAAAAAGCTGAACCATTATGAAATTTGTTTTAAGTTATTAATTTCATTACAATTTTAATAATATTATAAAAAAAATAGGTACTTTTTTTCTTAAAATAAGGTAAAAAATAAAAAAAGCCTCTGCTTTAGAAAAACAGAGGCTTTTTGTGATATTATAATTAATACATACCGCCGCCCATTCCGCCGCCAGGAGGCATCGGAGGTTGTTTTTCTTCTTCTGGTTTATCGGCAACAATTGCCTCAGTTGTAAGCAGGAGAGCAGCAACACTTGAAGCATTTTCCAGTGCTATTCTGGTAACTTTTGTCGGGTCGATAACACCGGCTTCAATCAGGTCTTCATATTTTTCAAGCTCAGCATTATATCCGAAACTTCCGGTTCCATCCTTTACTTTTTGTACAACAATAGAGCCTTCCTGTCCTGCATTGTTTGCAATCTGTCTAACAGGCTCTTCAAGAGCTCTTTTAACAATATTAACACCAATCTGCTGGTCGCCTTCCAGTTTAAGTTTTCCTAATTCTTCGAGTGCTCTTATACAGGCAACACCTCCACCCGGAATAATACCTTCTTCAACGGCAGCTCTGGTGGCGTTAAGAGCGTCTTCAACACGGGCTTTTTTCTCCTTCATTTCAATTTCAGTTGCAGCTCCGATATTTAAGACTGCTACACCACCGGCAAGTTTTGCCAGTCTTTCCTGGAGTTTTTCTTTATCATAGTCGGAGGTTGTTGCTTCAATCTGAGACTTAATCTGATTTACCCTTCCAGCAATGTCCTTTTTCTCACCGCCGCCCTCAACTAAGGTTGTGTTATCCTTATCTATTGTTATTCTCTTTGCCTTTCCAAGGTCGGAAACAGTTGCATTTTCGAGTTTGAATCCTGCATCCTCCGAAATAACTTTTCCACCTGTTAAAACTGCAATGTCTTCCAGCATTGCTTTTCTTCTGTCACCAAATCCGGGAGCCTTAACAGCAGCAATTTTAAGGGTTCCTCTTAATTTATTCACTACCAATGTAGCAAGAGCTTCGCCTTCAACGTCTTCTGTAATTACAAGAAGACCCTTGCCCATCTGGGCAACCTTTTCCAATATCGGAAGAAGGTCTTTCATATTACTTATCTTTTTGTCGTGTATAAGAATAAGTCCGTCTTCTATAACAGTTTCCATAGCTTCAGGATCGGTAATGAAATAAGGTGAAAGATAACCTCTGTCAAATTGCATTCCTTCGACTATTTCAAGGTGGGTCTCGGTGCTTTTTGCTTCTTCGACAGTAATAACGCCGTCTTTACCAACTTTTTCCATTGCATCGGCAATCAAATCACCGATAGTTTTATCGTTATTTGCAGAGATCGTTCCGACTTGCGAAATCTCTTTTTTATCCTTTACTTCGCTCGATTGCTTATTGAAATTTTTTATAACAACTTCGACAGCCTTCTCGATACCTCTTTTCAAGTCCATAGGATTTGCACCGGCAGTTACATTTTTTACACCTTCCAAAAATATTGATTCAGCGAATATTGTTGCAGTTGTTGTTCCATCTCCTGCAACGTCGCTTGTCTTGGATGCAACTTCTTTTACCATTTGTGCACCCATATTTTCAAAAACGTCTTCTAATTCTATCTCTTTTGCAACGGTTACACCGTCTTTGGTTATTGTTGGTGCTCCGAATTTTTTATCAATAGCAACATTTCTTCCCTTCGGACCAAGAGTAATCCGTACAGCATCAGCAAGCTTGGTTACACCTTCTTTTAATTTTCTTCTTGCTTCGGAATTATATTCCAATATTTTTGCCATCTTAAACTTACCTCCCTTTTATATTGTTTTTTTTAAATTTGACTAAAACTTTTATTAAAGGATTTTTTATACAATAGCGAGTATATCAGATTCCCTCATTATCAAATATTCTTCTTCGTCAATAGTAACTTCTGAACCGGAATATTTTCCATATAAAACCTTGTCACCAACACTGACTTCTAATTTAATAACTTTACCCTCATCTGTAGACCTTCCTGGTCCGACTGCTACGACTTCGCCTTCTTGTGGCTTTTCTTTTGCGGTATCGGGCACATAAATCCCACCCTTTGTTTTCTCAATAGATTCTAATGGTTTAACAACCACGCGGTCTGCTAAAGGTTTTATTTTCATACTTTTTCCTCCCTTTGTTTATTTATTATTAGCACTCTATTTTAATGAGTGCTAATAATATAAAAATAAAATTTCCATTTTGCAAGTATTTTTTTATTCGCGATTTATGAATGATGAATTAAGAATAATGAATGACTTATGGCTGATAGATATTTATCAAATCGAAAATCGAGTGAAGTTATTGTTTTTTCAAAACAAAATGGATCCTCACTGTTTTATTACTTGGGGGATAAAAGGTGAGGTCATCATACATGCTTACTAATTTAAATGGGGATTCTTTTATTATTTCTTCTATTTCTTCCGAGTAATATACCCGCTGTTTGTGTATTTCGCTGTAATTTTCATTATTATTTTTATCTATGATTTTGAATTTATTGACCTGAATGTGCTCATCTTTAATATAATAACTTTTTCGAGTATATAAAATATTATCACATTTCCCTTTTTCGTTATAATTATAAAAATTTTTCAAGGAGTTTGCTTCAGTGCATATATCAAATATAAACAATCCATTATCTTTTAGTATGGAGTCCACACTGCACAAATTTTTTAGTATATCACCTTCGGTTACCAGGTAGTTTATACTGTCAAAAAGTGAAACTGCTGCATCAAATTTTTTCTTTAGATAAATGTTTCTCATATCCATAACGAAATAGTGGATTCCAAGATTATTAGATTTTGATTTTGCTCTACTTATCATATCATAGGAGTTGTCGGAACCATAGAGTTTGTATTCAAATTTTTTTAGCTCTCTTAAAAATGAACCGGTTCCACAGGATATATCAATGATTTTACCTGAATTAAGCTTATTAGTTATAAAAATTGAATTTATATACTTTGCCCATTCATTATAATTAACGTGACGCATCATATAATCGTAGATTAAGGTGATTTTTGAATATTGTTCTAATCTTTTGTATTTTTTTACTATATGCATCGGATTTTATACCCTTATATTAAATTAGTGAATTAATATAACCAGCAGTATATGTTAAGTCAAGTTTAAAATAAATAAATTATAAAAGGTTTCGAGAATTTTTTCTAAAAAATTCTATCAAAAAATATTAGAAAGTGAATAATATCTTGAAAAATAATGAAATATAATATATATTATAATATGCATAGGTTTTGAGAAAAACAGGCAATGTATTATCAAATTTCTCAAATCTTAGGAGAAAATGAGAATGTATAAGAAAAAATTCCAGCAGTTTTGTTTACATATTCTGTTAGTTTTTTTAATTGCATTTTATTGGTATGCTGTGGCGGAGGGAGCACTCGGCAATAAGGCGGAGAGGCTTGAGTGGTTGCAGGCTGCAGGATTCGGTATGTTTATACATTGGAGCATGGACAGCCAACTGGGCAGTGTTATCAGTCATTCAATGGTCGGGGCTTCGGATGATTACCTGAATAGATTTATTAATGAACTGCCGAAAACCTTTAATCCAAAAAAGTTTGACCCCGAAGAATGGGCAATTCTGGCAAAGCTTGCAGGGATGAAATATATGGTATTTACTACAAAGCATCATTCCGGATTTTGTATGTGGGATACCAAAACCACCGACTTTAATATAATGAATACGCTTTACGGCAGGGATATAGTTGCTGAATATGTTAAGGCAGCCCGCAGGCATGGTCTTGCGGTCGGTTTTTATTATTCCCCTGAAGATTTTTGGTATCTTCATAAAAATGGGATTATGATAACCCGCAGAGGACCCGGGTCAAATCCCAAAGAAAATAGAGAATACTCTGAATACATCAGAACCCAGATGCGTGAACTGATGACAAAGTATGGGAAGATAGATGTGATGTTCTTTGACGGCAAAGGCGCAGAGCCGATAAAAGAAATCTGCTGGAAGCTGCAGCCCGATATTCTTATTACACGCGGCGTTCTAAAAACTCCGGAACAGACGCTGCCGGGTATTCCGCTTGAAGAGGTATGGGAAGCTTGTATTACTATGGGCACGCAGTGGCATTATAAGCCGACTAATGAAATCTATAAGTCGGGGACGAGATTGATAGAGATACTTATTGAAACGAGAGCAAAAGGGGGAGCA
Organism: bacterium; assembly: GCA_030604505.1. Classification (GTDB taxonomy): domain Bacteria; phylum SM23-31; class SM23-31; order JAUVVT01; family JAUVVT01; genus JAUVVT01. The sequence continues at coordinate 5,408 of JAUVVT010000094.1, forward strand.
CTACTTTTAAACGTTGGACCAAAATCGGACGGGCAGCTTCCAACAGAACAGGAGAAGAACTTAAGGGAAATTGCTTTGTGGAACTTTGTTAACGGTGAAGCTGTTCATGGTGTGGTGCCTTGGATTGTGACAAACGAAGAAAATATCTGGTTCACCCGAAAGAGAGGGACGAATACGGTTTACGCTTTTATTACAAAGATGCCGGATTGGGTTAAAGGTACACGCAAATTATTTCTGATAAGGTCGGTAAAGATTTCAAAAGATACAGAGGTTTCTGTGCTTGGTCAATCAAGCAAATGGATTGAATACAGCCCTGATGTTGATGCGGGTACAAAGTTTCATCAGGATGAAGATGGTTTGCATATTTCAGCGGTGAGAGCGCAACGTTTGTATAATAACAGCAAATGGCAAAATCCGGTTGTATTAAAAATCACAAATGCAAAGCCGGCATTAGTACCTCCCATGGTTGAAACGGTCGAAGTTCCCAAAATTTTAACTGATGGGATTTTGATCGAAGGTAAGTTAAAGAATATGGGTAATGCCGAGCTTGTCAAAGTGGGATTTCAATACCGCCCGTATGCCGGATTTGTGGAACAGCTTTATGATGATACATGGATGGAGACTGAATTTATTGAATTAAAAAATGCCGGCAAATATCAAATTAAGCTAAAAGGATTGGAAAAGGGTCAAATTTACCAGTTCCGCGCGGCAATAAAGCATCCTCTTATTACGGTGTATGGCGACATTGTGCGGTTCTCGGTACGGTAGTTTCAGCAGTTGAAAAATTTAAGATTTTGAATATGAAAAAATTTTTAATCATATTTGGTTTTCTTTTAATATTTACACCCCTGTATGCACAGGAGACCGAAGAAGAATTTGAGGTGATAAGGAGAGACCTCGACAGGATTAACAAAGAAATAGAGATACTTGAGGAAAAGATAGAAAAGGAGCAGAGAAAAGAAAAACAGGCAGACCGTTCAATAAATGACCTTGGGATTGATATATACCGCAGACAGGTCAAGATTAATAGACTGAGAAGAGCAGAAAAAAAGACACAGCAGTCTATAAATTATATCAAGAAGGAGATTTCGAAATATGAGAAAGAAATAAAATACATGCGTGAGCTGCTCAGAAAGAGAATTATTCATCTATATAAATATGGAAGAACAAACGAGATTGAATCCATACTCCTCTCCGACTCATTTGCAAAGGTTTTGATAAGATTAAAGTATATTATGTTTTTAATGGACAAAGATAAAAATAACATTCAAAAGATTAGGGAAGATATTGAAGAATTGAATAACAAAAACGAAATGTTATTGAAAGATTTGGAAAGCAGGAGAAAAT
>JAUVVT010000079.1 GCA_030604505.1 bacterium
GTATACTTTTATCGTAAACATTTCAATAATCATATCATTAAAAAAATTATAATAAAGGCTGCTGAAAAAGTCTAACAAATGTTGGATTTTTAAAAAAGATTGTCAAGTCCCCCTCGAATACTCCCCGAGAACTCGGGGCGACGTGATAATCTACTTTTTCTGCAGTCTCAGAGAATAACTTTCCTACCAATTTAGAAAAATTTGTAATTCTAATAACTACATTTAATCCCAAAATATAAGGAGGTATAATTATGGAGTTAATGAATCGCCGAGGTTTCTTGAGTAAATCGGCAGTTACATCAGCTGGACTGATTGCCGGGCGCTCCGATGGTAAAAAAGCATTTGCCAAGAACAGCCCGAATGAAACAATAAATATCGCTGTTGCGGGAATCGGAGGCAGGGGTAAATCTCATATAACAGCTTTCGCTAAACTGCCGAATGCAAAAGTCGCTACGCTCTGTGATGTTGACGAAAGGCTGTTTGAATCCCGCATTAAAATGGTTGAAGAGGCAGGCGGGAACAGACCGAAGACAGAAACAGATTTCCCAAAAGTACTTGATGATAAAAATATCGACGCTGTCTCAATCGCAACACTCGACCACTGGCACGCATTACAAACAATCTGGGCATGCCACAGGCTGGAAAGGATGTCTATGTAGAAAAACCTATCTCTTGGTGTGTTGTTGAGGGACGTAAAGCAGTCCAGGCTGTAAGAAAATATGCCAGAATTGTTGCTGTAGGCACTCAAAATCGGAGTATTCCAGTAATACAGCAAGCTATGAAATTTCTCCACGACGGTAAACTGGGTGATATCGATATGGCGAAAGGTTTATGTTATAAACCGAGAGAAAGTATAAGAAGAAAAAAAAAATAGTCCAATCCCAAAAGGAGTATACTGGGACAAATTTCTTGGACCTGCACCTTATCGACCATTTAACGAAAACAGATTTCACTATAACTGGCATTGGTTCTGGGACACAGGAACAACCGATATGGGCAATCAGGGTGTTCACCAGATGGATATAAGCACGCTGGGGGATAAATAAGAGAGTACACCCCATGAGGATTCACGGAATAGGAAGTTATTATGTTTTCGATTCTGACCAGGAAACATCAAATATACAGCATTCTACTTTTGAGTATGAAGACGGCACGATATTACAGTTTGAAGTCCGCGGATTGTATTCAAACGACGAATTAGGAGTGAGAATAGGTAATCTATTCTTTGGCTCAGCAGGATGGATGTCCATTAAATGCAGAGAAGTCAAAACATTCTTCGGGCGGAAAAATGAACCCGAACCAACTTTTTCTGATAACGTGGCGACTAATAATATGGACCTTAACAGGAGGCACAAGAGGAAACCAATGGCAAAACTTCATCAATTATATGAGAACAAGAAGATGGCAGGACCTTAATGCTGATATTATTGAAGAACATATGTCATCTGCACTTTGTCATCTCGGTAATTTATCATACAGAACAGGTAGAAAACTCACTTTTAATCCGTTTGCTGGAAAATTTGTCAATGACGATGATGCAAATTTATATCTCACAAGAGAATATTGTTATCCGTATATAGTACCTGATAAAGTGTAAATTTAATTTATAAACTCTTAATACTCTAAAAAAGCCCCTTGATTATGAGATTAATGTCGAACTATTTATCCATTATTTTATTTAATCTTTTTTCATCATTAGTAAATCGTAAATAATATTTGACATTACCATAAAGGGGCTTTTTAATCAAAAATGTATTATTTCTTGATTTTTAGATTTTAAAATAATACATTGATAACAAGAATAAATTATTTACAAATTATGAAAATATAGTTATTATCATTCAAAAAATATAAAAGACTTCTTGTCTTTTCAAAACATATAATTCCAATAATTGTATTTAATCCTAAAATAAATAGAAGGAGGCATAATTATGGAATCAATTAATCGTCGAAAATTCTTAAAAAAGTCTGCAGTTACATCAGCAGGTCTTGCTTTCGGTGCTCCAATGATGAAAAAGGCTTTTGCAAAAAACAGCCCGAACGAAACAATAAACATTGCAGTTGTTGGTTTTAACGGTCGAGGCAAATCTCACTATAGAAGTTTTGCCGCAATTCCAAATGTGAAGGTTGCCACATTATGTGATGTCGATGAAAGATTATTTCCGGATGCTGTAGCAGCTGTTGAAAAAATAGCCGGATATAAACCTAAAACAGAAGTGGATTTTCGCAAAGTACTTGATGACAAAGATATAGATGCTGTTTCAATAGCGACACCTGACTATTGGCATTCCTTACAGACAATCTGGGCATGTCAGGCTGGAAAGGATGTATATGTGGAAAAACCTCTTTCATATTGCGTTTTGGAAGGCCGTAAGGCTGTTCAAGCTGCAAGGAAATACGGTCGAGTTGTTCAAGTGGGTACCGGAGGTCGAAGCAGTGCAGCAAACATTGCAGCTATGAAATTTCTCCACGACGGTAAATTAGGTGATATCTATATGGCTAAAGGACTATGTTATAAACCCAGAGAGAGTATAGGACACAAAAAGAACAGTCCGGTTCCAAAAGGATTACACTGGGACATCTGGCTTGGACCGGCACCTTATCGTCCATTCAATGAAAACAGATTTCACTATAATTGGCATTGGTTCTGGGATACAGGAACAACAGACATGGGCAATCAGGGTTCTCACCAGATGGATATTGCACGCTGGGGCATGAATAAGCGTGTGCATCCCGTGAAGATTCATGGAACGGGAAATTATTATGTCTATGATTCCGATCAGGAAACACCAAATACACAGCATTCTATTTTTGAATATGACGATGGCTCGATATTACAGTTTGAAGTACGCGGTGTATATACAAATGATGAAGCAGGTGTAACAGTTGGTAATTTATTTTATGGCTCTGAGGGTTGGATGTCTATTGGCAGAGGACCAATCAAAACATTCTTCGGAAGGAAAAACGAACCGGGACCTACTTTTTCAAGGAAGACTGCTGCGAATGATCCAATGAACCTCTTGGGAAGTGTAGGAGGTGACCACTGGTCAAACTTCATCGAATGTATGAGAACAAGAAGATGGCAGGACCTCAATACAGATATTTTAGAAGGACATATGTCATCCGCACTTTGTCATCTTGGTAATATATCATACAGAACAGGCAGAAAACTCACATTCAATCCACATGCCGAAAAATTCGTTAATGATGATGACGCAAACACATATCTTACAAGAGAATATCGTTATCCTTACTCATTACCAGATGAGGTCTAATTCAGACCAGCATAAAGCATAAAAACCCCCTTTTAAAAAAGGGGGTTTTTATTTTAAATATTAAAAGCTAAATAATTTAATAACAAGTAATTATAGTTATATAATAATAATTATTACAAATTTTTATCCTTTTCCAATAGAGCACGATTTATTGTAAATTTTGATAATTTCAATGATTAAAATAAAAGAGTAAATAATTTGAGACTTTATTTTTATTGTATTATGAATGAGGTTTCCGAGCCGGACTTTTATTTAAGGGGTATTGATAACCAAAAGGTCTTCTTTATTCATAATAGAAATTTATATGCCGCTGTCAGTGCAACGAATACTATGCAGTATGAAAATACTGATAAAAATATTCACGACCATGAGAAGATAATCGAAATTTTTATGAAGCAATATCCTGTCCTTCCTTTCAAGTTTAACTCAGTCGTTGGTGAGAAGATTGGGAGGGGTATACTTGTAAAATATTATAAAGAACTTCAAAAAAATCTTTCAAGGGTTCAAAACAGAGTTGAATATTTGGTAAGGGCAGTAAAGAAGAATTCAAATAAATTATTAAATTTAAATAAAAATATTCAAAATAGAAATATAAATCATAACAATAGCAAGGAAATTTTTAAGAGTAAAATTTTTGATATAAAGAACAAGGTTTTTTCAAGACAGATTAATTTACCTCTTGATTCAATTGCTTTCGCTTCAAATGTTGAGTTTCTTCCGTCTGAAACTGTGATTTTAAGCGGGGAATATCTTATGGATAAAGACAAAACCGATGAGTTTGATAAAGAGCTGTCAAATCTGCGGGCGTTGTATCCTCACATAATTTTTTTTTCCATTGGCAAAAGACCTCCATACTGCTTTAATGTGATAGATATAACAAAGGATAATACTGTTAAACTTAAAAAGAATAGAAGATAAGAAATTTTAATTTGTTGATGCTGATTTTGTAGAGATAATATGAACCGCGGAGATGCAGAGAGATGTTTCATTGAAGCGAGAAGTATTAAACCTGATGACCCGATAGTCTGCAATAAACTTGGAAACCTGTATTTTAAATGGGATAATTAGATAAAGCCCCCCTTGAATATTAAAAAACATTAAAGATTGATAAATATAATAAAGTCGCAAATTATAATTTGAGCTTATTGTATTTTGAGCAAAGAAATTTTGATAAAATCAGGAAGCATTTGGATTTCCTGCGAAGGATAGGAGCCAATGTAAAACCTCTGATAGAGTTATTGGCAGATAACAATATTGTATTTTAATCTTCATATTTACTCCAAAAAAAATATTGATTTTCACTAAATAATTATATACATTATTTTCTATAAAAAGCGGGAGTAACTCAGTGGTAGAGTCCTTGCTTGCCAAGCAAGTTGTCGCGGGTTCAAATCCCGTCTCCCGCTCATTTATATTTTGCGGCGACGTAGCCAAGTGGCTAAGGCGGAGGTCTGCAAAACCTCTATTCATCGGTTCGAATCCGATCGTCGCCTCAGTTGTAATTATCGATTATTGCCGAGGTGGCGGAAATGGTAGACGCAAGGGACTTAAAATCCCTTGTCCTTTTTGGACGTGCCGGTTCAAGTCCGGCCCTCGGTACTTTCTTTAGTATAAGCTTATTTCAGTCAATTGCTGAAATAAGCTGTTTTGTTAAGCTGAGTGTGGTGACAACACCAACACACCTTTATTTAAATTATATCAGCCAATCACAAATTCCTTAAAATCGTTTTTACATGGTGGACCTGGTGATACGAGGAGTTTTCCTTCGTTAACAATATTTATATATGCTTTTTGTGTATATAGATTTTCATTGCCATGCTGACAGATTCCGCCGGGGATGTTATGATTTCTAAGTATTTTTTTCATTGATTTTAAACTCAGCTCAAAGTTGTCATCGGATGTAATATTTTTTAGATTTTGAAAACGGTTGTCACTGTTTCTGTCTCCTTCAACACCTCTGCTTTTTTCCAATTTTCTCATCCAAGGACTTGCAGTATGGTTGGTACAATAAATCACTTTGCTTTCTGTCCTTCTGACATTATACTCAATTGGAGAGCGTTCCGCAATAGCTATGTTTCCTCCTGTATCGACCATAGTATAATGAAATCCGTCTTTTATTGTAGGATGTGCAGCTAAGTATTGACTTCCTTCCTCAACACTGGAACATTCGGATAAAAGAGGTCTTAATAAAAGTGTGCGTATAATCCCTCTCGGATTAGTCGTGAAGAAATGGAGGGATGATTCTCCCAGGGCAAGACCTTTATTATTTAAACCTGTTTCTGTCGATATTCCATCTATCCTTGTTAAACAAAGAACAGTGATTCCGTTTTTCGGTTTTATCAATCTGACTACCGACGTTGCAACATCCGGAGTTGTTCCGTCAAGTGTTTTTCCTAATAAAGGACCATGGTCACTTTCTTTAAAAAGTATATTTGAACATTCGTCGCTTTCTTTTGGAAAGATACTAAAACCAGCCGATATAACGCTAAGGGAGTAATCATCGTAACTAATTTCAGCTCCTTTCGCAATTCCACGCATCTCTTTAATAATGTATGGAAACTCCTGCTCCATAACACCAAGCATTACTTTCTTTCCTTTTTCTAAAATATTCTTTTTATATTTCTTGTAAATATTTGCCGTTCTGATTTCACAATATTCTTTTAATTTATCCTTTAGTTGGCTGCCGTACTGGAAACCGATCTCCGCTGGGTTTCCCGATGTCTCTACCCAGATAAGTATTTTATCTTTTTGCTGTTGTTTAGTTTTGATTGATTTTAATGAAAAAGCTGAAGAATTAGTGCCATTAATTCCGGTTGCAATTATGACGCTGCCGAATGATTTTTTGAAAAATTCTCTTCGTTTAATTTTTTTAGTCACTTTTATCTCCATTGATTTTATTAGTAATTACGAAAATATTTTTTTGAACATATGGGAACAATTGTTTTACAGATATATAATTGTTAAGAAAACATATAATGATTAGCAATAGTTTTAAAAAGAGTATACTTTTGAATTATTGTAATTTAAAATCTTTAAGATATTTTTGATAGCAATCTTCTTTTGTTCCCTTTAACAGATAGATTTTACCTCTAATTTCTTTTTTCTCTCCAGGTTTTAATGGTCCGACGCGTATGCTCAGATGCATACATAACCAAGGATTATGCCCCTGTGATGAAATAAAATCTTCCCAGGCAATTCCGGTTACCCATTTACCGTCAATTGATTCACGGATTATCAAGCCTTTATAAGCATTTGCTGTAGAAGTTTTCCACTTATTGTCGAATTTAAAGATAATACTATCCTGACGGAGTTTTTCTATATTCTGTCTAAACAGTTGATTAAAATGTATATTGCGGTTATTGAGTAGGGTTATACCTTCTTGACCGATGAAATAGGTGTACGTTGAATCGGTATCAAGGAAGAGTTTATTACGCTGAAATATATTATCAGGATAATTATGCGGATTCGGTCCGGGATTTAGGCATGGGATAATAGCAGCTATTTCGGGCCAATCATGATTGCTTGTATTTTGGATTGTCAAAAGCATGTCAACCCCATCAATTGCACTTTTCAAATCCAGTCTCAAGCCATCAATTTCAACAAACCCTTCTGTTCGAGATTCATTTATAGACTTTGGGAAGATTGACCAATCACCATATGATTCGGGTCCGTGTGTATGGATACCAGGCGAAACCGCATCAAATAGATGCCACTCATAAAACCATAGAAATATTTGCATATCCAATTTTTCAGGATGAGTAACAACAAATCCCCGTTCCCAGTCTTCCAAAATCAATCGGTTCTTATCCAGTGGTGAGCATCCCACTGCCAACACAAGCATCAGCATATAAATAATAGTCGAAAAATTTTTCATATTCACTCTCAAATGGATAAAAACTTTAATTTATATTACAAGACTTTGGCAAATTTTGGAAATTTCTATATATTTCAGGATTTTATTAGTATATTCAAGTGAAAATTAATTTAAACTTGGTGCACTGTCATTCCGAA
>JAUVVT010000402.1 GCA_030604505.1 bacterium
GTCCTATACGTATAACTTCTTTCATGCGCTTTTGATGAAAAGTGTTTCCGTTAATAATTTTAATCCAATCTGATATATTTGATGTCGAAAAATAAAATCCCATACTAATAATCGATCCTGTTTCTTCACGTATATTTTCATTTATTTTATTACCAATATACGATTCATTTTCAATTGTCAATGAGTTATAAATACCTTTATAAAGTGATATATACGGTGTAATGTATTTATATTTGTAAGATATATTTAAACCTATATTTATTGTCTTGCCGTATATTTTATTGCGTATATCCTTTGAATAATTCCAAATATCTGAATAGTCAAAATAATGATTTGAATTCTTCCTTAAAAAACTGCTAAATGCAGAAATTGTAAAATTTTTATACAATTTTGATATAGATGCTGTAAATGCGTAATCTCTTTCTCTTAGGGTGTCTTCAATATTAATTATGCTTGTGACCGGCTTTTCTGGATAAAATGAATAATAGTATTTCAAAGTATTTTTGGAACTATCTTTAATATTCCTTGAATATGAAAATTCTGCACTCATTATAAAACCCAAATATTTCTTAAACGAAATAATGTTTAAAGAAAAAAATGGATATGAGGTATTCAAATCAAATTTATGAATCCGATAATATTCTCTTGAATAATTGATATCAACGTTTTCATTCCAATATTTCTTTTTAAATCCATCGTACAAATTTGAGATATCTATATTGAATAATATTGGGATATTTTTATAGTGAGATAAAATTGTTCCTCCTAAAGATATATTATAAATATTTTCACCATTAATTTCTATATCTTCAGTAGAGTTTAACCACCAAGGACCCTTGATTTCACTCAACTTTAAATTATAATTCTCCCCATAAACATAACCCACATCTGCATACAAATCCAGCCAATCAGGAATTTTAAATTTACTTTCTTTTTCAGTTTTTATTTTTTCTTGAGCAAATGATGTGGATGTATGAATAAGATAAATTCCTGATAGTATACTAAAAGATAGGATGTAAGGGATAATTTTATTTCTTATTCGAGTGTGAAAGAATATTGAATTGAAATGATTTTTTTTGAATGGCATTTTTTCCCCCGATATGGTAATTTTTTCAAACCGAAAAATTTTATTGTTTTTTCAATTTGTAATTTACCCGTATCAAAAATATATACTGCAAATTTAATGCCAAAAATATAAGAACTTATTTTTTAATAACTTACAAAATCCATTAAATTAAATATTCAATCATTTCCATCAGATTCTTGAAAATCATCTCAAAAATCTGATACTCTTAAATATGTATCATGCTTCTAATAATCCCATTTCTATTTATTATCTATTTTAAGAGTATAGAAATAAAAAAACCGACCAATATGGACGGTTCTAAGAATATATAAGATATTATACTCAAAAATTGTAATGAATATAAACCTTAATCTACTGTTTCTATTTAAGAAGCTTAAAAACTAAAGCTGCATTTTTATATCTTCAATTATCTTTTCCAATTTTTTTATTTCTTCCTGTGCTTTTTTCTTTGTTCTTGCTTCACATACAATTCTAACTAAAGGTTCAGTATTGGATTTTCGTATATGAATCCATTCATTTTTTCTATTTATTTTAAATCCGTCGATTAAACTAAAATCCTTGATAGAATTTTCACTGCTTAATTTTTCAATGAGTCTGCTGTAAACTTTATCAGTTAATTCCATTTTATTCTTTATCATAAAATATTGAGGCATTTCTTTCTTCAGCTTGCTTATGGAATCATCAAATTCAGTAAGCATTTGTAAAACAATTGAAATACCAACCATAGCGTCTCTTCCAAAATGGACATCCGGAAGAATAACTCCGCCGTTTCCTTCTCCGCCTACCGGGCTTTTAATCTCTTTCATTTTCTGTGCGACATAAATCTCCCCTACTTTTGTTCTTTTTACCTTTACATCATACTCATCTGTCAGGTCATCAACTGCCCGTGAGGTTGTTTCATTAACCACGACGGGCCCCTTGTTCTTCTCAAGAATAAATTTTACAGCAAGAACAAGCGTATAATCTTCTCCAAGCGGAACACCCTTTTCATCAACCACAGCAAGTCTGTCAGCATCCGGGTCGACTGCAAATCCGATATCAGCCTTGTAAAATTTAACTTTTTTTCGCAGCTGGTCTAAATTCTTAGGTAATGGCTCGGGATTATGCGCAAAATGTCCGCTCAGGTCACAATTCAAAGGATAAACCCTGCAGCCAAGTTTCTGGAGAAGGTAGGGAATTATTTTACCTCCTGCACCATTCACACAATCCACAACCACTTTGAATTCTTTTTGAGAAATGCTGTCGATGGATATATACGGTAAATCCAATATCTTTTCAATATGTTCCTCAACAGTTGAATCATGTGTTTCACAACTGCCGATGTCTTTCCATCTCGAATACCTTATTCTTTTTTTACTGATTATATTATCAAGTCTCTCCCAATCTTTTTCATTTAGTAAAAGACCTTCCCTGCCAATAAGTTTAAGTGCATTCCACTCGACAGGATTATGACTGGCGGTAATGGCAATTCCTCCGGCAGCATTTAACTTCTTTACCATATATTGAACGGTCGGTGTCGGACAAACGCCGACTTTAACAACATCACAACCGACCGACATAAGCCCTGAAATCACAACATTCTCAAACATTTCTCCGGAGGTCCTTGAATCCCTCCCGACTATAATCTTACCTCCGTTTGACATTAAACCGAATGCCGATGAATATTGCAGCACAATATTCGGCGTTAAGCTGTCTCCGACAATTCCTCTGATACCCGATATACTTTTCATCAATCGTTTCTTCATTTATTACCACCTGTTATATTTTCTAGTAATGTCAAAATTTAACCACAGAGAACACCCACAGGGCAAGCAGAGAAAATATTTAAAATCAATGAGTTAAGAGAAATACTATTCTCTCCTCTCTGTGTGCTCTAAATTATTAATCTCTTTATGCCTTTTTTCAATAAATCTACATTAAAA
>JAUVVT010000102.1 GCA_030604505.1 bacterium
CTGCGTCTCTGTGGTGAAAAGTATTTGAATAAAAATATAGCTTAATTTTTAATAAAATAATATGGGAGATATATACGATGAAGACAAAATTAGATATAAATCGAAGAGATTTTATGCGTAAAGGAGCATTAGGAGCAGCAGTTCCGATGATTTTAAATTATGCTCATAGGTCTTTTGCAAAAGCTGCTAATGAGACACTCAATGTTGGAGTAATAGGAACAGGAGGAAGGGGTAGGAATGCTCATCTGCGTACTCTTTTGAAATTTTCGGATGTCAAAGTAACAGCAATCTGCGATATAAGAAAACAAAATTTGGACAAGGCAATGGAAATAGTAGGAAGCCAAAATCCAAAAACATATCGAAATTACGAAGAACTCATCAGACAGAAAGACCTTGACTGCGTTTTTGTTGCAACTCCCCCAGACCAGCATAAAGTTCAAATCTGTGAATCATTGTATGCCGGATACAGTGTTTATGTGGATAAACCAATGGCTCTTACTGTAACTGACTGTAATGCAATAGAAAGAGCGGTAAAAAATGCAAAAGGAGTTTTTATTGTCGGTCAGCAACTAAGATATTCTCCATCCCACCGACGGAAAATAAAATTAATTCATGATGGTGAAATAGGTAAAGTAGTATTAATCAATATAAATCGGTTTGGAGGAGGCGGCAGATTACCAGGCAGCGGGGGCAAGCCAAGAAAAAAATGGATTCTGAGTATAGAGCAGGGTGGTGACCATGTTTTAGAATATGCCGTACATTGGTTTGATTATTGTAATTGGGTCTTGCAGGCTCATCCTATCAGAGCTGCCGGGCTTGGAGGCCAAGCCTTGTTCTTTAATGAAGAATATGACAGAGAAACAATGGACCATTGGGGATTAATCTTTGAATATCCCGGAAACAGAAGAGTATTTTATACCCAAGGTTCGTTATCAGCTCCCGGCTTTGACCGGACACAAGATGTTGTTTACGGAACAGAAGGAGCTTTTGATTTGAATTCAAATAAATTATACGGACGTGTTGGGGTGGGAGAACCCAAGCGGGAACTTGAAATCACTGAAGACCCCAATGACGATAAAGATGAGAGTGTTTGGGATTACTTATGCTGCAAAGATTTCTTTGAATGCCATAGAACCGGTAAAAAACCTTTCGCTGATTTTGACGTCGCAAAAACGACTATTCTAACAGCTCTATTAGCACGAAAAGCTGTCTATGAACAGAGAGTTGTAACATGGGATGATCTCTTGAGAGAAGGAGCTCCTGTTAAAAGGGTTGAGCAATAGGAAAAAAATAAAATTAATCACTGCTCGAAAGTTGGCAAAGTAGTATTGGTGAATATAAAACTATTTGGGAGCTGGGATGTCTTGTTTAAAATGGTTGAGAATAGAAGAGGTGGTCTTATATCACAAGGAAATTGGATCTCCAAATCATTGAATAGGCCAGTAACCTTGTATATTACATATTAAAACGATTTTATGGAGGTTTAAAGAAAATGACAAATCCAGAAAAATTAGATAGACGTGGTTTTATAAAAAAATCTGTGTTAGGAACTGCAGGACTTGCTGTTTCCACACAGATTAGAACAGATAGGACTTATGTACAAGAAACAAAATCCAAATATCCGCTTCGTCTCAGCGCATGCTGTTCATCTTTAAGACAGAGAGCTAAGGTAGAAGCAGTAGAGTCAGCTTATAAAGCAGGATTGGATGGTGTGTCGGTGCGATTTAATTATGATTTGAAAGACCCAGCTTCATTGAGACACAGGAAAGTACAGCTTAAATATCGCGATGCTTCTCTTCAGTATGGCATTCAGATTAATTCATTAATGGTTGGTGCAAGAATTAAATCTGAACCTAATTCGATTGTATGGGTTATGGATTCAATAAAATGTGCAAGGAACCTTGGAGCAAAAGTTATTTTGCTCGCTTTACTTCGTAGTGGTTTCCCGAGTGCAGATGAGGAATATAAGCGGGTAATAGAAGTATTGAAAGAACTTGCTCCCAAAGCGAGTGAAGATGGAATAGTCTTTGGACTTGAATGTTCTGGAAGTGCCGAGGAACAATTGAGAATAATAGAAGGAGTAAATCATCCTTCAGTAAAGATATATTATGATTTTTTTAACGCAATGCATTTTGGGTATGAACCTCTCAAGGAAATACCATTGCTTGGTGATGCTATCTGCGAGGTTCACGTTAAAAATGGTAGACATTTTATGAGTGAAAATATCGAGGGAGAAGATAATCCTGCATATCCGGGAAGAAAATATAATGATTTAAATCATCCCGCGATTGCAAAAGAGGTAAAGAAAATTGGTTATAAGGAATGGTTGACATTAGAGACATCCGTGATAACCGGCGACCCAATTGCAGATACGATTAAAAACGTTGATTACATCAGAAAGACATATAATATTTTTGAATAGTTTTTATAATAAATCAATATAGAATTTAATATTTTTCACGTCTTTGTAAAATATATAACTTTCTAAAATAATACATATAATGGAGGGTTAAATAATGAAGAATTCTGAGAACTTAAATAGACGAGGTTTTATAAAAAAGTCTTCAGCAGGTGCAGCTGGGTTAGCATTCACCATACAAATTATGCCTGATAAATCTTATGCCCAAGAAACAAAGTCCAGAAATCCGCTTCGCCTCAGTGCGTGTGGTGGACTCTTAGGGCAGAGGAAGGATAACGCAGGAATATTAGAAACAGCTTATAAGGCAGGACTGGATGGTATATCGCCGAGTTTTAGTCGTAATTTGAAAAATCCTAATTCACTAAGACATAGAGATATACAGATTGCCTATCGTGATGCGGCTCTTCAATATGGAATACAGATTAATTCATTGATGGCTGGCGGAAGAATCGTATCTGAACCAAGTGCAATGGTTGGATTAATAGATGCTGTGAAGTGTGCCAGAAACCTTGGAGCAAATGTAATACTCTTAGCTTTACTATACAGCGGTTTCCCCATTACTGACGAGGAATATAAACGTGTTATAGATGCATTAAAAGAACTTGCCCCGGTTGCAGGTGATGAGGGTGTAGTTTTTGGACTTGAATGCTCAGGGAGTGCTGAAGAACAATTAAGAATAATAGAGGGAGTAAATCATCCTTCGGTAAAGATATATTATGATTTTTTTAATGCTATGCATTTTGAACATAAACCACTTAGAGAAATTCCGATTCTTGGAGATACTATATGCGAGTTTCATGTAAAAAATGGAGGTTATTATATGAGTGAAAATATCGAGGGAGTGGATAATCCCGAAGAAACAGGGAAAAAATACCATGATTTAAATCATCCTGAAATTGCTAAAGCGATAAAGAAAATCGGTTATAAGGGCTGGTTAACACTTGAGACATCTTCTCCAAGCGGTGACCGGATGGCTGACCTTAAGAAAAACATTGATTATATCAGAAAAGTCTATGATATTTTCTAAAAAGCTTAAAAATCCTTTTAAATTATTGTGATGATTGGATAGTTTTAAACAAATTATACAGACAAGCATTTTATATTGCATTTAAATATGGTTACATCTCTCACTACTGGATGAATTATTTATACTGAATTTAAAAATGAAAATAGCTGTAGTTATAGAAATAGGTGTTTACCTCACGATTATGAAAAATGATGAATCTGAAAGGCATTGAGTTTTTGAGCCCATTTATAAAAGTTCAAAGAATTTCAATTCCTTCAATTGAGTCAAAAAAAATACTTAAAATGAGAATAATTACTTGATTAAGTCAGAATAAATGTGTATTTTTATATATGTTACACCTTTGAAAAGAAACATTTAAAAAATTGCCTTAAAAAGTTAATTGCTCAATTTATGTGTCGTTATTTCAAAATCTAATAAATTATATAGAAAAAAATATAATGAAAAAAGTTTTTTTTCTTATTATTAGTCTTTTTTTATATAATTCTGTTTATGCCCAGAACAGTGCACCTGTAGTAACAAATGTACAGGCAGAACAGCGTGCCAGTACGAAGTTGGTAGAAATAACTTATGATGTATTTGATGCAGATGGGGATATTTTGACAATAAGTGTTGAGGTATCCAATGATGGCGGCAAAACTTTTACTATAAAACCGGTTACGCTTTTAGGAGATGTAGGCTCAGGTATAATGTCAGGAACGGTTAAAACTATTGTGTGGGACGCTTATAAAGATTGTCCGGAGCAGTACGGAACTAACTTTTTGGTAAAAGTAATTGCAGACGACTACAAAGATGGAGTAGAAACGTTAAATGACGGATACGGTGATTATGTTTTTGTTCAACCTGACGATTATTTGATGGAAGGTAATTTTGTTGAAGGGATTTCTGATAATTATAATATAGGTTCTAAGGATGGATATTATATCGGGAAATTTGAGGTAACTAACGGTCAATATAAGGAATTTATAGATGACGGTGGTTACTACAAACCTAAATACTGGAAAGCCGGATGTTTTGGAAAATTTGGAGTTAAACCATTATTTTGGGATGATAAAATATATAAGGGAGGCGGTGTTGATGGAAATGAAAATTTTCCTGTTAGAGGAGTTAACTGGTACGAAGCAATGGCATACTGTTGTCGGTTGTCGGAAAAGACAGGAAAGATATACCGCTTACCGACAGTAAGTGAATGGGAACATGCGTCAAAAGGGGCATATAATAAATATAATCCCTGGGATACAGGTGATGGTATAGAAGATAGTTTTAATAGATGTTCTAAGAAGAGTTATATTCTTGATATCACTGCGATGACGGTTGTGGGTTATTATAAGAAAAACAATGTTTCAAATTATGGAGCATATGATATGGCGGGTAATATCTGGGAGTGGTGTCTTGACTGGCAGGGCATTGATGATATTTCGGGTCCTACTACATCAACGAGTCGACGAACTAATAATGATAGACCTGTTGGCTATGCTGGTATTCGCGGCGGTTTTTGGGCTTTACCGCCGGATCCATGATTACCTGAAATGGGTTTAGCGGCTGCAACGCTGAGCCAGAATCCCAGTTTGGGATTTCGCTGCCTCCGGGAATTTTAAACTTCTATTAAAATGATTATAAATTAAAATTATGTAAATGATGTACATTGAAAAATTAAAATATGTATTTTTCTCTGCTTTCTTGATTCTTCTGCCAAATAATTATACAAGAGGTGAGATAGGATATGGTGTAAGCAATATTTTTACACTAAATACAAGAATTACAGTTGGAGTCGAGGAAGAAAACAAGACTCCAAAAAGCTTTTATATATATCAGAATTATCCTAATCCATTTAATCCTGAGACGACGATAAAATTTCAGATACCGAAATCAACCTTTGTAACTTTAAAGATTTATAATATTTCCGGTAAAGAGATAAAATCCCTTGTCAATGAAACCAAATCGGTCGACTTTTATTCAGTTAAATGGGATGGAACGAATAATAATGGATTAAGGGTAAATTCGGGTGTTTATATTTACAGGATTAAGGCAGGCAGTTTTACTGATGTAAAAAAGATGGTTTTTCTGAAATAAGTACAACGTCAAAGAATAAATAGATTGAATAAAATTAACCGCAGAGGGCTAGGATTGGTTAAAATAATAGGTTTTAAATCAAATTTTTGCTTTCATATAGATGCTGCTATTATGGTTCAATATCCCTTCTTTTTAATTCTATAAGCAGTTGTAACTGTGTTTCTCTATAATACTTAATTTCATCTCTGTGCCTTGCAATCATAAAACCCCTATCAATTTCTTCCTGGATATCTTCTTCTTCCCATCGATATGCGTCATCAGGATGTGTATATATTTTCTCATCAGTATTGTCAATAATATATTCCGTATCATAATCTTCTCGGTCATGCCTGTCTTTTATCCTTTTGTTCTTTTTTTCTTGTTCCTCCTTCAAAAGAATATCCAATTTTTTTTTCGTTTCTGATTCATCTTTTTGCGCCTTATAATAATTTTCGAGCAATTTAGAATCTGAATATTTTGAAATATCCCCTAAATCCCGGCTAACTCGTTGTTGAATTGTTAAAGACTGCGCACAGCTTAGAATCAGCAAAATAATTATAATTAACAGTTTTTTCATAAAAGCCCCCCTTTAAAAAACCTGTTAGCGTAAAAATAAAGTGTTTTATTATATATTATATGATTTTTATCAAACCTGCACAACTAAAATATATAACATTTCCATACAAAAACAAATAAAAAACTAAGATACTCCCGTATTTTTATATGATTTATCTGAAATCAATGTCTATTACTTACTTCTTTTGTAATTCCTGCTCAGGCGGGATATTTTAGGGCTGTTTGTAAACCGCCCTTACAAGTCATAATAGAATATACAACGAATATTAAACAAATAAATCGTCAGATTTTTGAGGATTATTCAAAAATCTGATAAAAATAGCGAAAGTGGATTTTATTAAGTTGTTAAAAAATAAGGTTTTTATTTTTTGGTATTAAAATTGCCCATATATCCATATATACCAATAATTTTAATATATATTTAGGGGCTTGACTAGCAAAATATAAATAATTATATTATAAGTCAATGTCCCATAATAAGTTAAGTAAATACTATAGGAAAAAAATTATTAAGTGTTTTGCTC
>JAUVVT010000064.1 GCA_030604505.1 bacterium
GACGCACTACTGGCCGAAGTCGAACTCCATCAGGGCGAAGCAAATAACGAAGAAAATTTTGTTAAAACCTATCACAATTTAAACAAACTATAGTCTGACCAGGGATATATATATTTATCTATTGACCCGAAAGAAATCCCCGTTGCAAGAGATACGATTGATATGGAATTTAGTATCAGAGAAGGAAACAGGGTAAGGGTAAATGATATTACGGTAAGTGGTAATACAAAAACAAAAGAGTATGTCGTGAGACGTGAGATGACGATTAAACCGGGTGATATGTTTTCAGCCGAAGAATTGCAGCGAAGCCAGAGAGAAATCACTATGCTTAACTACTTCGGAAAGGTTGAACCGAAATTTAAGATGATTCCGGGAAATACAGAAGAAATAAATCTGGAATTTGTAGTAGAAGAGAAATCCACAGATGTTGCAAATATGTCGGCAGGTGTAAGTCAAAGAGACGGATTAATTGGGGCACTCGGTGTTTCAATGAACAATTTCTTTGGAAGAGGACAAAGAGCGAGTATTGACTGGCAGTTTGGAAAAATTTATCGCTCCTTTCAGATTGGTTTTACCGAACCATGGCTTATGGGTACACCGACACTTGCTGGATTTTCACTTTTTGATACAAAAAGGGGAGGAGAATACTACGGATTTGACTGGAGAAACAGAGGTATTTCACTTCGACTGGGAAGAGAATTCAAATGGCCCGATAATTTCTTCAGAGGAGACATAATATTCCAAATTGTGGAAAATAAAGTAAGTAATGTAGACCCTTACCTCGAGCTTAATGCAAGACTTGTCGGACAAACCTCAAATGCAGTAAGTATAACGCAAATCTTAACAAGAGACAGCAGAGACAATCCTGAATTTCCTACAAGGGGTTCTTATGTTTCTTTAACCGGTCAGTATTCAGGCGGTGTCCTCGGCGGAAGCGAAGATTTTCATAAATATATCTTTAATTCACAAAGATATGTACCAATCTGGAAGAGATTTGTCTTTTATGATAATTTTATGTTCGGGTATCTCAACGGTTTTACCGGTGATTCTTACATCCCTCCACTCGACCGCTTTTATATGGGAGGAACAGCATTTACTGTCGGGACACCGCTGCGGGGGTATGATGATAGAACAGTCGGACCATTAACGGAATCCGGATATGCAGTTGGGGCTCGAACTATTTTAAAATGGACTTATGAAATCAGATTTCCTATTCTGCCAAATCCGACAGTCTTCGGGCTTCTTTTTGCTGAGGCAGGGAATACGTGGGAAAACATTCAAAGCACAAATCCGTTTGATTTAAAAAGGTCAACAGGATTTGGTTTCAGAGTTTTTATGCCTATGATGGGATTACTGGGGCTTGATATCGGTTATGGTTTTGACCATTTTGATAAAAATACCAACAGAAGAAAAGGTGAATGGAAATTCCATTTTCAATTCGGAAGATATTTTTAATTTAAAATCTTCGATTTACGAATAACCAATGGCTAATAGCTATTTAGCAATTCGTAAATCGTAATGGGAGGTTAATTAAATGGAATATAAAAAGATAATAAAGTATGCTTTGGTTATATCGTTTGTGTTAACTTTTATGTATAGTTCAAATACATTTGCACAGCTGAAAGTTGGATTAATCAATACTGTAATGATTACACAAAACTATTCGGAAATGGTTGAAGCCAATAAACAAATTGAAGAATTACAGCAAAAACATGCTAAAGAACTTAAGAGTATGGAAGATGAATTTGCGGCAAAATCAAAACAATTTGAAAGTCAAAGCCTCCTTTTAAGTGAAGAAAGAAAAAAACAGAGACAGAAAGAATTGGAAGACCTTTATCTTAGAGGTGTGAAATATAATCAGGAAGTATTTGGACAGGAGGGTACACTTGCGAAAAAATATAAAGAACTCACCGACCCGATTGTTGAAAAGATTAATGAAACAATCGATAAAGTTGCATCGGATGAGAACTTTGATCTTGTGTTTGATATTGTAAATATGGGAGTTTTATACGCTAATCCGGATAAAACAGAAGATATCACCCAGAAGGTTTCAGATGAATTAAATAAAACAGTTAAAAAATAGTTCTGATGCTGAAATAAATAACACAATCTTATAAGGACAGCCATCGGGTTGTCCTTATATAATTTTTATTTTTTTACCGTGTCATTTACCAATACAAATAATTTATATTGGTTCTGCATTTGAGGATTAAAAAAATTAAAGAGATTTAGGAGGTTAATTATATGGAATATAAAAAGGTAATTACATATACATTGCCTGTACTGCTGCTTCTGACATTTATGACAGGTTCTGATACATTTGCACAACTGAAGATTGGATTAATCAATACAGATATGATTATGACCAACTATTCAGAAATGACCGAAGTTCAAAAACAGGTAGATGAAATAACCCAGAAAAAAAGAAAAGAACTTGAAGATTTGCAGAATGAATTTGCCGCAAAATCAAAACAATTCGAAAGTCAAAGCCTCTTATTAAGCGAAGAGAGAAAAAAACAGATGCAGAAGGAATTGGAAGACCTTTACCGTAAAAGAATGCAGTATCAGCAGGAAGCATTCGGACAGGGAGGTGAAATTGAAAAAAAGTATAGAGAACTGACCGACCCGATTATTAAGAAAATTAATGATATGATTGATAAGGTTGCCTCGGATGAAAACTTCGACCTTGTCTTTGATATTGTGAATATGGGAGTGTTGTATGCTAATCCGGGGAAAACTGAAGACCTGACACAGAAGGTGCTTGATGAATTGGCTAAATTAGCACCAAAATCCCAGGTTCAAAGATAAATCTAAAATAAAATTCCTGAAAAATTTGATGAAGCTGAAATTATCAGAAATCGCTAAAATGATAAATGGTGAATTAATAGGAGATAGCTCTATTAACATCAGTGATGTTGCACAAATAGAACGCGCCGGAGAAGGAGAAATCAGCTTTATTGCGAGTAAAAAATACTTTAAATTCCTTTCAGCGACAAATGCTTCGGCGGTTATTGTTCCGAAAGATATAGAAGATACCGACAAAAATATTATTAAGACCGATAATCCTTATGTTTCTTTTATAAAGCTTATTCAACTATTTCGTCCTTCAGAAGTATCAGTTAAAAGCGGTATAGACAAAAGTGCGGTTATCAGAAAAAATTGCAAAATAGAAGAAAGTGCTGCGATTGGCGTAAATGTGGTTCTGGAAGATAATGTAACTATCAAGAAAGGAGCAAAGATATCGGCGGGTGTGTATATTGGAAGAAACGTTGTCATCGGCGAAGATACTCTGATTTATCCCAATGTTACGTTGCTTAAAGATGTTTTTATTGGTAACCGGGTAATAATTCATTCCGGAACCGTGATTGGAAGTGATGGATTTGGTTTTATAAGAGAGGTAGAGGATTACATAAAAATTCCACACACAGGAACAGTTGTTATTGAAGATGATGTAGAAATCGGCTCAAACTGTTCAATCGATAGGGGCACCATCGGAGAAACAAGAATTAAAAAAGGTTCAAAGCTTGATAACCTTATTCATATTGCACATAATGTAACCGTGAATGAAAATACAGCGATTGCGGCACAAGTGGGAATTTCAGGCAGCACTTCTATAGGTAGGGATGTACAAATCGGAGGACAGGCAGGATTTGTAAACAATATTAAAATTGGAAACAGAGCACAAATCGGTGCACAGGGTGGTGTAATAAAATCACTCCCCGATGATGCTATTGTTTGGGGAACACCTGCAAGAGATTTAAAAGAAACAAAAAAAATTGAAGCATATCTGAGAAAACTGCCGGATTTATTTAAACGGGTTAGAAATCTTGAGAAAAAGAAAGAGAAATAAGTTATATTATTATCCCGTATGTATTCGATTTATGAATGATGAACAGCTAAAAGCCAATGACTAATAGCTTTTTACTAATTATCTATTACTAATAAGAGGAATATTAATGAGGAAGTTTCAAAGAACTATTAAGAACGAAGTAAGTTATTCTGGAATTGGACTTCATACCGGAAACGAAACAACAGTAACTTTTAAATCAGCCCCTGCAGATACAGGGATTAAATTTATAAGAACAGACTGCGACAATTGTCCCGAAATCCCTGCCGTAATTGATAATGTTGTTGACATATCAAGGGGAACTACTCTTGGAATCGGTGATATAAAAATCCATACCGTTGAGCACGTTCTTGCAGCAATAGCAGGACTGGAAATCGATAATATAATTGTCGAGGTAAGCAGTAATGAAGCACCGGTTGGTGACGGAAGTGCACTCCCGTTTGTTGAAACTCTCTTAAGAGCAGAGTTTGTCGATCAGGATGCCTATCGGAATTATCTGGTAATCGATGAAACTGTATCTTATAAAGATGAAGAAAATGGAGTGGAAATGGTTGCGCTCCCGACTGATGATTTCAGAATTACAATTATGATTGATTATAATAACCCAACACTCGGAAGTCAGCACACAGGACTTTTCTCGCTTCAAAAAGAGTTTGTTAAAGAATTTGCACCGGCGAGAACCTTTTGCTTTCTTACCGAAGTCGAAAAACTTGCCGAAGAAGGTCTTATAAAAGGAGGAGACCTGAATAGTGCTATTGTAATTGTAGACAAGGAAGTAGATAAAGACGAAATCGATAGATTAAGAGAAAAATTTAACATAAAAAGTGATGTTGTTATCGGGGAGAACGGAATATTAAACGGCGTAAAACTAAGATATAAAAATGAATTATGCCGACATAAACTATTAGACCTTTTAGGCGACATATCACTTATTGGTATTCCCATAAAGGCACAAATCCTTGCTGCAAGATCCGGTCATAAATCAAATATTGAATTCGTTAAAAAAATTAGAAAATTATACGAAAAAAAGAAAATTACCGGGAAATACCAGAAATCCGAAAAATCCGGATTGGTTTTTGATATATCGGCAATAGAAAAGATTTTACCACACAGATATCCATTTATATTTGTAGATAGAATCATTTCCTTTGAAACAGATAGAATAGTGGGTATTAAAAACGTTACAATTAATGAGCCGTTTTTTACCGGACATTTCCCCGGTCATCCGATTATGCCAGGTGTACTGATTGTTGAGGCAATGGCACAGGTCGGCGGGGTGCTTCTTTTGAATACAGTCGATAATCCAGATGGGAAACTCGTTTATTTTATGGGGATGGATAAAGTAAAATTCAGAAAACCGGTAATCCCGGGAGACCAAATAAGGTTTGAACTTATTATGAAAAAGAAAAGAAAATCAGTTTGTCTTATGGAAGGTAAAGCATTTGTGGAAGATAGTTTAGTCTGCGAAGCTGAACTTATGGCAACCATTGTAGAAAAAGACAAACAAATGTAAACTAAATTACTTTCACTTGTATCCTCATTTAATACTTATAGATTACTTGCTTCTTTTTCAAAAAAAGTAAGTTTTATAATAAATATTGTAGGGACAACACCCGGGATGTCCATGATTAATTTTTATTTTTTTAAAGCATCATCTTCGGAAAGAAATAAATCAATTTGTCCTGAAAGGAGTAAATTTGGAAATAGACTCAAGAGCGGTTGTAGATAAAGGAGCACAAATCGGTAATAATGTAAAAATTGGTCCGTTTTCAATAATAGAAAACAATGTAATCATTGGCGATAATACAGCAATAGGTGCAAATGTATACATCGCATCCGGTACAAGAATCGACAAAGACTGCAAAATATTTCATAATGCCGTTCTCGGAACCATTCCACAGGATTTGAAATTTGAAGAAGAAGAAACCACACTTGAAATAGGTGCCGGGACTGTTATAAGAGAGTTTTGTTCTTTGAACAGAGGAACAGAGCACAGCGGAAAAACAATCGTCGGTGAAAACTGCTATATTATGATGTATGCTCATATAGCACACGATTGTATTATAGGAAACAATGTTGTAATTGCTAATGCTACTAATATGGCAGGTCATGTTGAAATTCACGACTATGCAAATGTCAGCGGGCTTATTCCGATTCATCAATTTGTAAGAATAGGAAAACACTCGTTTGTTGGAGGCGGTTATCGAGTGCCGAAAGATGTTCCGCCTTATATTCTTGCTGCCGGCGAACCGCTGAGTTACAGCAGTGTGAATATTATAGGCCTTAAAAGAAGAGGTTTTCCAAGAGATGTTATCTATAAATTGAAAGAAGCTTACGAAATTATTTATAAAATGGATATTAAAATTTCGCAGGCTATAGAAAAAATTAGAAATGAAGTTGAAATAATTCCGGAAGTTCAGGATATTCTTGATTTTATTGAAAGCAGCGAAAGAGGTATTATCTAATATACGATTTACGAATAGCTAATAGCTAATAATTAATTTACCAATTCGTAAATCATAAATTATTGAATATATTATTCGTAAATCCAAAATCGCAAATCGTAAATCCTTTGATGGTATTTAATGATGGATTGTGGTAAGCTGAGTATTAAAAATATGTCATTTTATGCTTTCCATGGTGACGATGTTAAGGAAAGAGAGCTCGGCCAGAGATACGAAGTCGATATCGAAATTAAACTCGATATGAGGAAGGCGATAAATGAAGATAACGTAAAGCATACAGTAAACTATAAAGATGTTTATAAAATAATCGAAAAGATTATTACTAAAAAACGGTTTAATTTGATAGAGACCATTGCCTATAATATCGGCGAAGAATGTATGAATAATTTTGATATAAATGAAATTATAGTAAGAGTTAGAAAATTAAAACCGCCCATCGAAGGAATAATCGACTGTGTAGAATCAGAAATTATTAAAACCAAAAAATGAAAATATTTTAACTTTATGCACGATGTCTATTTATCTTTGGGTTCAAACATCGATGACAGAGAAAAGAATATTATAAATGCCATAAAATTACTCGGCAAAATATTAACAATAAAAAAGGTTTCTTCTATATACGAAACCGAACCTGTCGGATTTAAAGAACAGGAATATTTTTATAACTTGGTATTGAAAGTCTTTACAGACTTGACTCCTTTTGAGTTGCTGCAAAGTATTGAACAAATTGAAAACAAATTAGGTAAGAAGATTAAAAGAAGATGGGGACCGCGTTCAATTGATATTGATATATTATATTATGGAAATGAAATAATAGAAAGTGAAGAATTGATAATCCCCCATTCACTTATAAATGAAAGAAGGTTTGTTCTTATTCCTATGTCAGAGATTGCTGAAGAATTTGTCTGTCCGAGGACAAATCTTAAAATTTCAGAAATACTCAAAAATTACAAAAAAGAAGAATCTGTAATAAAAATTAAAAATAACACTTTTTTTCAAAGATAGTAATAAACAAGTCTAATGAAAAAATTTCCAAAAGAATTTGAATTTATAGCTGTTGAAGGCGCAATTGGTGTGGGGAAAACTTCATTCGCAAGGATACTTGGTAATAGATTAAATGCAAAAATTATCATTGACAGCGTTGAAAGAAATCCCTTCTTGCAGGAATTTTATCAAAATCCGAAAGAATATGCCTTTATAGCTCAGATAAATTTTATGTTTCTAAGATATGAACAGCAGAAAAAACTTTTTCAGCAGGAACTGTTTTATTCAAGGTTAGTTTCAGATTATATCTTTATGAAAGACAGAATCTTTGCATGTATAAATTTGAACGAAAAGGAATTAGCGTTATACGATAAGGTTTCCGAACTCCTGGTTAAGGATATTCCTATCCCTGACCTTGTGATATTCTTGCAGTCAAGCACAAAAAGATTGATGGAAAATATTAGAAAGAGAAATCAACCCCATGAAGAAAATATTACAGAAGATTATCTGAAAATTGTAAATGAAGCATATAATCAATATTTCATTAACTATGA
>JAUVVT010000440.1 GCA_030604505.1 bacterium
AATCCTTCTGTGTCTGTTCTTCCCAGATTAGAGGGTGTTGACATCCGTTTGAGAGCGAAGGATGTTAAAAGGGATGAAGCGGAGAAAATACTTGAGGATTCAAAGAAAAAAATTTTAAGACATATAAAGAAATGGGTTTATACAACTGAGGATAAAACTTTAGCAGAGGTTGTTTCGAGGATTTTAAAGAAAAAAAAACTTTCGGTTTCAATCGCCGAGTCCTGCAGCGGTGGTTCCATATCCAGTATGTTGACGGATATAAGCGGCAGTTCGGAATACTTCGACTGTGGTGTTGTATCATACAGCAATCGGGCAAAGATTGATATTCTCGGAGTTCCGGAAGAAATGATTAAGAAATACGGAGCAGTCAGTTCTAATGTGGCAGTTGCTATGGCAGAGGGAGTTAGAAAGGTTTCTGATACTGACATAGGATTATCCACCACCGGGATTTTTGGTCCGACAGGAGCAACCCCAAAAAAGCCTGTTGGTCTTGTTTATATAGGGTATTCCGATAAAAAGGGCTCGGACTATAAAAGATACAAGTTTGGAAAAGACAGAAATAGGAACAAAATCAAAACTACGCAGGAAGCATTGAATATATTGAGGGAAAAGATAATTAAAAATTTTTAAATATATGAGAACGTTTATTGCTATAGAAATTTCGGAAGAGATAAAAAACGCTATAGATTTGTATGCGGCTCCACTGAAACGCGAAAAGGCAAAAATCTCCTGGGTAAAACCATCGAATGTTCATATTACTTTAAAATTTTTAGGAGAAGTTTCATCAGAAAAAATTCCCGAGATATATGATTCTTTAGTGAGATGTGTAATGGGTAAAAAGCCGTTTGAGATAGAGGTAACGGGAACAGGCGGATTTCCGAATCTAAAAAGACCGAGGATTATCTGGGTTGGATTGAAAAAAGGTTCTGAGGAATTAAAAAATCTTGCAGCTTCGATTGATAATGAATTGAGAAAAATTGGTTTTCAAAAGGAAAAAAGAGAATTTAAACCGCATCTTACGATTGGCAGGGTAAAATATATCGATGATATAGATAGATTTGTTAAAAAAATGAATAGTGAAGAATTCAAGGGCGGGATTTTTACCGCGGAAGAAATTTTAATTATGAGAAGTGAGTTAAAACCAACAGGAGCGGTTTATACTAAACTGCATTCCATAAAATTCTGAATTACTTATTTTGAAAAAAGGCACAAAGAGACAGAGGCACAAAGGGGAAAAAGAATTTACGATTTTAGATTTACGAAGGAATAAAAGGCAATAGGCAATAGCTAATTTAATAAATTGCAAATTATTTGTATTTATGGTAAAAGAGAATTTAAATAATAATTAATAATATAGGAGTATAAAAAAATGGCAGAATACGTTCAAGATAAAAAAAAGGCTCTTGAACTGGCGATATCACAGATAGATAAAAACTATGGTAAAGGCGCAATTATGAGATTGGGTGATGAAGGCGGAATTGTAAAGGTTTCATTTATATCAACAGGTTCATTGGGGCTTGATTATGCTCTTGGAGTAAGAGGTGTACCAAGAGGAAGGATTATCGAGGTGTTCGGTCCGGAAGCTTCCGGAAAGACAACGCTGGTTCTGCATATTATTGCTGAAGCTCAGAAAAAGGGAGGTATGGCGGCTTTCATTGATGCTGAGCACGCACTTGACCCTGTGTATTCGAAAAACATCGGCGTTGATATTGATAATCTGCTGGTATCTCAGCCGGATAATGGAGAACAGGCACTCGAGATAGCGGAAACATTAATTAGGAGCGGAGCACTGGCTGTTGTTGTTATAGATTCTGTAGCTGCCCTTGTTCCGAGAGCTGAAATCGAAGGAGAAATGGGCGATTCTCATATGGGGCTGCAGGCAAGACTGATGTCTCAGGCTCTGCGAAAGCTGACAGGAACTGTCAGCAAATCCAATACGTGCATCATATTTACGAATCAGATAAGAGAAAAGATAGGTATAATGTTTGGTAATCCGGAAACCACGCCCGGTGGAAGAGCACTCAAGTTTTATTCAAGTATAAGGATGGACATTAGAAGAATAGCTTCAATTAAAGAAGGAGCTAATGTTGTCGGAAACAGGACAAGGGTAAAGGTGGTTAAAAACAAAGTAGCGGCGCCTTTTAAAGAATGTGAATTCGATATGATGTATGGACATGGAATTTCCAGAGAGGGCGAAGTATTGGACCTTGCAGTTGAGCATAAGATTATTAACCGGTCAGGAACATGGTTTTCCTTTGGTGAAGAAAGATTAGGACAGGGCAGGGAAAATGCTAAAAGATTTCTTGCGGAAAATCAGGATATTTTTGAAAAATTGGAAACAGAAGTAAAAAAAGCAGTGGGATTAATACAGGAAGAAGAGAAAGGAAAAGAGGAATAGAGTTAGTTGATGAAAGTTGTTTCAAAGATTGAAAAGTTTAAAGGCAAGAAGGGATATAGAAAAATAGTTTTCAGTGATTCGTCAACTTTGGAGATTGATAGAGAGCTGCTTTCTTATTTTTGTATAAATGAGGACACTCAATTAGATGAAAGCGAGTTTAAAAAAATAAAGGAACTAACTTCCAGAAAGCTTGCAAAGGACCGCGTTCTCGAATTTCTAAGACGTAAATCAAGAAGCGAAAGCGAG
>JAUVVT010000226.1 GCA_030604505.1 bacterium
ATTTATTTTTTGACTTTTGATATATAACTTTTTCTCCTGTATTTCATGGAGGGATTATTTGAGGATAAAATAAAAAATAATAAAGAGAATGATGATGTTAATAACGACACCTATGGCAATGTGCAGAAATGTTTTTTTTTCTTTTTGTAATTTAATATTTTCTTGAACTAAATCCTGATGTTCGACAATTCTCTTTATGAGAAAACTTATTTTTTCAGGAGGAAAGGGTTTCATAATATAGTCATAAGCTCCTTTTTTCATAGATTCGACTGCATTATCAACGGTTGCATGTGCGGTTATCATAATGACAGGGATGTCATCATGCTTTTCCCTTATTTTCTGCAAGAGTGTAATACCATCCATTCCGGGCATTTTTATATCTGCCAGAATAACATTCGGCTTGTCTTTTTCTAAAAACTCAAGAGCTTCCATTCCATTTTCTATTGCTATTGGTTCAAAGTTATCTTCTTTTAACCATTCTGTAAGAGAATCTCTCATTATTGCCTCGTCATCTACAATTAAAATTTTTGGTTTTTCAGGCATTTATGCTCCTTTATATTATTTTAAATTATTTATTATTTATAGGGAATTTGATTACAAATGTTGTACCTTCGCCTGCTTTACTTTTAATATCGATGCTTCCGTCGTGTTTTTGTATTATACCGTAGACCACTGAAAGTCCCAATCCTGTCCCTTTCTCATCAGATTTTGTTGTAAAAAACGGGTCAAATATATTACTGATATTTTCTTTGGGAATTCCACATCCAGTATCAGAGACATAAGTAACTAAATAGTTATTGTCGGTTTTAACTTTTATCGTGAGAGTTCCTCCTTCCGGCATTGATTGCGCAGCGTTTAGAAATAGATTTCATTATTAAATATTACACATAAGAGAGATATAAATACATACGAATAAAAATGTAATCTTCTTCTATTGGGTCTCATTCAGAGCGACTCTTTACTTGATAACTTAATTTTATATTTTCTCATCAGAGCATGAAAATTTGTTCTATGAAATTCTGTCTCACGAGCTGCCTTTGAAACGTTCCAGTTATTTCGTTTTAATGCTTCTATTATGAATTTTTTTTCAATATCAGCGACTGCCTGTTCCTTAGTCTTCTTCTTTAATTCATTCAATTCATCTTTATTTTTGGGGATATATATGCTTTCCTTCACATTTTGATTTGGAAGTATGTCGGATAAATGTTCCGGCCCAATAATATTTTCCTCAACAGTGATCACTAATCTTTCCACTGCATTTTTCAATTCCCTAACATTCCCGGGCCAATGATAATTAACAAAAAGATTCATAGCTTCATCAGAAATCCCCTCTATATGTTTATCTAATTCCTTTGTGAACTGTTTTAAAAAATGGATAGTCAATAGAGGAATATCTTCTTTTCTTTCCCTTAATGGTGGAAGAAATATCAAAACAACATTCAAACGATAAAAAAGGTCTTCCCTGAACATATTATTTTTAACAAGTAATTTAAGGTCTTTATTTGTAGCGGATATTAATCGGACATCGACTCTTTTCATTTCTGAACCACCGACCTGTTTATACTCACGCTCTTCAATGACCCTGAGAAATTTAGCCTGGATTTCAGAGTTGATGTTCGATATTTCATCGAGGAAAAGAGTTCCACCATTTGCTATTTCAAATACGCCCGGTTTGGTGGAAACCGCTCCAGTAAATGAACCTTTTACATGTCCAAATAATTCACTTTCAAGAAGACTTGGAGATAAGGCACTGCAGTCAATCGCAACAAACCGGTTATTCTTTCGGTGACTCTGAAGGTGGATTGCCCTTGCTATTATTTCTTTTCCTGTACCACTTTCGCCGTATATCAGGACAGTACTATTTGTATCAGCAACCTTACCAATCAGCCGAAAAACCTCCTGCATACCTTCGCTTTTTCCTATTATATTTTTAATTTTATATTTTTCATAAAGCTCATTTCTTAAGAAATTGACTTCATCGAGCAGCTTTTTCTTATCTACAGCATTATGGACAACAACAGAAAGTTTATCCGGAGTAAACGGTTTGGGAATATAATCGAACGCTCCTAATTTCATTGCTTCTACTGCTGAAGTTACAGTAGAATAACCTGTTATCATGATGACAGGCTTATGAGGAAATTTCATTTTAGCTTCCTTCAGAACTTCCATCCCGCTTATTTCCGGCATCTTGAGGTCAACAATTATAACATCTCCTATTCCCATCTGCACCTTTTCCAAACCTTCCCTGCCACTTTCAACTAGAATAACTTTATAACCTTCCTCCACTAAAATCTTTCGACAGGAATTCCTCACTATCAACTCATCATCAATAACCAGAACAGTAACGTTTTCATTAATTTTCTTATCAATTATATTCATTATTTACTTTCTTCTAAAGGAAGTTTTATTATAAATGTCGTCCCTTCATTTAATTTGCTTTTTACTTCTATTGTTCCATTATGCCTCTCGATGATTCCATAACTGACAGATAAACCCAGACCGGTACCTTTTTCCCCAGACTTTGTTGTAAAAAATGGATCAAAGATTTTTCCAATTATTTCTTCAGGAATACCATATCCATTATCTTGGAAAGTAATATATACATACTTTTGGTCACAATCGGAAGCAACGCGAATAGTTCCGCCCTCGGACATTGCTTCAATGCTGTTTAATAAAATATTGATAAAGACCTGCTGTATTTGATTAACATCCAACATAATTTCTGGGGTATCTTCCTTCAAATTTTTAATTACTTTAATATCTTTGATATAAAATTGATTTTCCATAATCGAAAGAGTTTCATCGATTAATTTTGTTATATTTGCGTTGACCATTTTGGGCTTTGTTTGACGTGCAAAATCCAAAAGTCCATGAACAATTTCACTGCATCGATTTGTTTCGTTAACAATGATTTCAATGTCTTCTCTGTTAGGGTCATCCTGTTTTAATTTTCTAAGTAATAGATGTCCATAAGTTAGAATACCTGAGAGTGGATTGTTAATTTCATGGGCAACCCCGGCAGCTAATTGTCCGAGAGATGCCATCTTTTCCGATTGAATAAGTTGCTCTTTGAGTTCCTGAAGTTTATTATAAGCCCTCGTTAACTCATCTGCCTTTGCTTTTTCTGCTTCGGCTCTTGCCTTTTCTGCTAACAGCCGTTTGGTATCTCTGAGGTCTTTAGCTACACATATTATAGCATCAATATCATTATATGTGTTTCTCATTACCGAGCCGCTCAGAACCATAGGAATCCGTTCACCGTCCCTGCTTCGGAAAAAAATCTCAAAATCCTTTATTACTCCATCTCTTAAAAGTTCTTCTAATTTCGAACCTCCCATAATGAGGCTTCTACCATCGGTCTTTTCAAAAATTAATTCCATAGGTCTTCCAAGTATTTCTTCATCTTTGTATCCAAGAATCTCCAGTGCGGTATGATTGACCATTTTTATATTGCCTTTAGAATCCAAAACAATTAAAGCATCTGCCATATTTTTAATAATATTTTCAACGAACTCTTTTGTTTTTAACAATTCCCTGTTCTTGTTTTCTATCTCTTCCTGTCGGTTTGCAAGCTTTGCATATAGACTTTCCATACGATTGATAATCTCTATCCACATCTTTTCCTGAAGCACATCATTACCAGTACTTTTTAAAAAACCTTCAATGTTTGCTGCGTTCATTGTAACTCCTTGAGAATAGAATTTATATAATCGGGGATTTTATAAGCAATCTTTGTACTAAGTTCTGTGCCCATTAATGTGTTTTTTATTTCAACACCATAAAATATCACTTTTGACCAGCAGTCCTCATCATTGGATTTAATCTTTGATTTTAAGAAACTAACCCAAGAAGGACTATGAGTAGACAAACCAGTATTCTCAAACTCCGGTAACGTTGATGAAGTCATCCGATAAAGCGCACCTTCTTCTCCCCCACTAATAATTGAATCAATAATAATGAGCTTTTCAAACTCTCCAATATTCATAAGAACATCAATATCTCTAATTCCTCCATTCATTATTTTTACTTGTTCCGGAAGATTCATATTTCCCAATTTTTCTACAATCTTAATCCCTACTCCATCATCTCCTCTGAAAGGATTTCCATATCCAATGATTATTATCATATCTAAATCTGAGAATGAAATAATTCTTTTCTTTCTGCACCGCAGACGGCATGTACCGTACATGCCATACACGGGTCGAAGGAACGTATTATATGATAGATTTCAACTGGATTTTCAGGATTCTCTATTTCAAGTCCCGTAAGAGATTTTTCAAGAATGCCGGATTTTCCATCCGAATCACGAGGAGAAAAATTCCATGTAGTTGGTGTAATAATCTGATAGTTGAAAATTTTATTATCCTTTATATTGACCCAATGTCCCAGCATTCCCCTTGCTGCTTCCACCAAACCTATCCCGCTACATTCCTTTAATTTTTGATGTTTAATATAAAATGGTTTTCCCGGGTCGATTTTATCGAGCCAGTATTTTATTTTATCTACCAACCTGATTGTCTCATGAATTCTCATCAACTGTCGTGTAAAAACACTTGAACCAATCTTCTTGAAAACATCTAATGCTAATGGATCACGGTCCATTATCATCCGCGCCATAGGTCCTAATTCAATAACCTCATTATTATATCTGGGAGACTTTGACCAACTATACGCATTTTCTTTTTGAGTGTTCGGTTCCGTTATACCTTTAGAAGGATGGATACCTCCTTCATATCCCTCATACCATGAGTAAGCAATATGTTCTTTAATTTTTATCTGCTCAAAGGGAAGCCAATTTCCATCATATACGCCG
>JAUVVT010000179.1 GCA_030604505.1 bacterium
CAGTGGTTTATGAAGCCAGTGGCACTTGGTGGAGGTGGAAGAACTTTTGCGGCAATAGTTTTATCGGATATTAATGTGAGTTCCAGTACACAAAATGGAAGCTATTCGATCAGTAGCCCCTCACAGAATAATTTTACTTTACAGGGAGTAGGTGTGGAGGATGGGGACGATGATGGAACACCGATAACGATATCGGTGGTTGTTTATTCTGATTCTACAGCTGCACCGGTAATAACAAGCAGATAAGTGTACCGGGTTTTTATTTTGTAAAGATATGAGATTAAGTAGAATCAAGGAATTCCCTATCCCCCGTGAAGTATTGGGGGATAGGGATTTTCAGTTAGTATGAGTGTATTCTTTAAAATATAAAATATAAAGAGAACATAAAAATGCCTGAATTTAGATATCAAGGAATAAATATTAGTGGGAAGCCAGTGCAGGGAGTAATCTCAGCAGAGAACAGCAGGGAAGGAAAGAAAAAGATAAAATCTTTTGCTGAGAATAAGGGGATTAAGGTATCAAGAGTTCAGAAAAAAAAGCAATATATATACAAGGTAAGGAAGGGAAATGAGAAGTATGTTACGGGAGAGCAGAAAGCGTATTCATGTGATGAGGTTGAGCGTGCATTGAAGAAGATGGACTATCAAGTTTTGTGGGTAAAAAGGAAGATTCTGAATCTGGATTTGAAGCCAGCAAGGAGAGACATAGTAATGTTTGTCCGTCTCTGTGCGGATATGTTGAGGGAGAAATTGAATTATAATGAGATTTTGAGTCTTTTGACGAATGATATGAACAACAGGATGTTTAAGAATGTAATAAAGGAGATAAATAAGGATTTGAAGGAGGGTAAAGAAGGTGAGGCGGTTTTTTCGAAGCACAGTTCAATATTTGGGAAATTTTCTGCTTATATGTTGGGTATTGCATCAACGAGCGGCGATATGGTTTCAATTTATGATAGTACAGCCCGGTTTCTTGAAAGAGAGGAGGATTTTAGAAAAAGTCTCAGGCAGGCGTTAATTCAGCCGATGGCTGTTGTTGCGGCGATGTTTGGAGCTGTTATTTTTTATATTGCATATATTTTTCCAAAGACTGCCGAGATGTTTCAAAAATTTGAGATAGCTGTACCTCCAATGACAAAGGCAACACTTTATTTTAGCAATTTGATTCAAGAATATGTTTTCTGGCTGGCTGGAATATTTTTGTTGGTGGTTATAATGGCAGTAAAATTTTTCCGAACAGAAAAGGGAAAGTATCTTTTTGATAAGTATTTGATTCGTATTCCGCTTTTGGGGAATCTGTTTCATAAAACGAGTATAGAGATATTTTCCCGTGTATTTCATTCTCTTTACAGCGGTTCCGGGGATAATGTTTCTGTGATAAGGATTGCCTCGGAGGCGTGTAATAATAAATATATTGAAAAGCAGATTAAAGAGGTTTCTATTCCTCTTATGCTCAAGGAGGGGATGGGAATTGTTGAATCACTTGAGACGAGCGGTGTTTTCCCTAGGACTGCATTATCACGCTTCAGGGCAGGTGCTGAAACGGGGTCGCTGAAACATGCGTCGCTACAGCTTGCTCATTATTATGAAAAGGAGACTACATATAAGATGAAAAATATTATTGAGTCTATTCAGATAGCGATTGGCGTATTTATTATGATTGTTTTAATAGCACTCACAATTGTTTCTTCGGAGACAGCGGTGGTGAGGCCAAAATCACCGTTTATGTGAGATATTATGAGGTTATTAATATGAGAATCGGTAAAAGACATAATAGATTGGGTGAAATTCTTGTAAAGAAGGGTATTATTGATGAGGAGACTTTGGAGCGGGCGCTCGGTATTCAAGAGAATGAGCCGTTTGAAAATAAGAGGAAGCTTGGTGAAATTCTTATAACTGAATTTGATAAAGACAAGAATCAGGTTTATCGGGAAATTGCCTATGCTTATGGATTTGAAGAGTTTGACCTTTCTAAAGAAGTAATTGATGATGGAAGGATAAAGTTTATAAAGGGTGTTTTTGATAATTTGCGGAATGGAAAGCTGGAGAAGATTTTAAATAAAAAACTTCTTCCTTTTAAGCTGGATTCCAAGAAGAAGGATGTTTTAATTATGATTTCTCCTGATCCAACTGATAAGGAGATACCGGAACTTGCTATAAATATGGGTTATCCGAAGTATGAGGTTCTTTATACTAATTCTGAAATTATAGATGAATTGATTGAAAAGGCCGGCATTAATACGAATGAATATTTACAGAATCTTGAGATGATGCAGCGTGAGGTTGATATAACTGATGAGGAGGCGGATATTGATGAGGATGCACTTGACAATGAGATAAACAGGGGATTTCTTGTAAATCTTGTTGAGGGATGTCTCGTAGATGCGGTCCAAAAGGGAGCCAGTGATATACATGTTTTGCCTAAAGAAGATAACAGGGTAGAGATACATTTCAGGATTGACGGGAAATTAAGTTTGTGGCATTCTCAGGATAATACAAAGCCGGAAGCCATTGCTGCAGTTTTTAAAGATATTTCGAGGAATACGGATAGGTTTGAGCGGGAATCTGCACAGGATGGTTTTATACAGCGGAGTATTGACGGGTGTATTATACGATTCAGAGTTTCTATTTTGCCGATTATAGGGAGAGAGTTTGAGAGGAAATTTGAGAGTTTGGTAATCAGGGTTCTTGATGACAGGAAGGTAATTTCCGATTTTGATACATTGGGTCTGCAGAATGTGGTGAAGGAGAATTTCATTAAATCGATAACGAAGCCGCAGGGGCTTGTGATACTAACCGGTCCGACGGGCTGTGGGAAAAGCACGACATTGATTGCTGCACTTTCTTATGTAATGAAGCCTTCTTTAAATGTTCTAACTGTTGAAGAGCCGGTTGAATATCTGATAGACGGAGCACGTCAGTTAAAGATTGGTCCAAAGATGGGATTTGAACAGGCAATGAGGGCAATTCTTCGGCATGATCCGGATATTGTAATGGTTGGTGAGATAAGGGACCTTCAAACAGCAGAGATAGCAATAAAACTTGCTAATACCGGTCATCTGACATTTTCCACACTTCATACTAATGATGCTCCGAGTGTTGTTTCGCGGCTTTATAAAATGGGAGTTGAACCGTTTCTTATAGCTTATGCTATTAATATTGTTGCAGCACAGAGGTTAGTCAGGACATTATGTCCGGACTGTAAGAGACCGGTGGAGGAAAAAAATCCTTTACAGGCAGCTGCACTGGGATTTACAGACGAGGAGATTCGGTCAATGACGTTTTATGAGGCAGCAGGATGCAATAAATGTTATTCGGGATATAAGGGAAGAATTGCAATTCATGAGGCACTTTATTTTACAAAAGAAATAAGAAATATTATTTTAAGGTCTGCTGATAATATTAATGAGGAGGCACTCCGGGAAGCCGGGAAAAGAAGCGGGATGTTTACATTAAGAGAATCGGGCAAGGAACGAATTAAAGAGGGAATAACCACTTGTGAGGAGATTTTGTTTGCGACTACAGAAGATAGTTAAGCTATTTTCTTTGAAGAGAATGGAGTTACCGCTGTAGTCGGTTTGGCTTTGGCGGAAAGTTTATAAATTTTTTAAAAGGCGCAGAAATGGGTTATCATATTATGTATGTTATAGGAGCGAGTGTGATATTTTTTTCTTCTGTTCTGACATTAAACAGGACAGTACTGGGCAATTTTCATACGATTACCGAGAGCAGTATGATATTAACATCGGCATCAATAGGGCAGGAGATAATCGAGGAAGCTCAGGGGAAATTATATGACGAGGTGTTTTCTGATAATGAGTCTTTTTATGATATACCGGTTTGTTTTACTGCCGATGACTCGCTTGGGCCTGAGGGTGGTGAATATTATCCGTTGTTTGATGATATTGATGATTATAACGGATTGACACGTTTGGTTTCAACGCCATCCGGGGCGTGTTCTGTGGCAGTAAAGGTTGGTTATGTTGATTCGCTGAATATTGATCAGTGGGTAACCGAAAAGGGATTTTATAAGAGGATGGAGGTATCTGTATATACGGATGTTAATCCGTATTCTGTTAAATTGCATTATTTGTTTTGTTATTATAAATAGATTTAAGCAGGAGTGAAGGGTGAGTACATATTGGGACATTATCGGTTCACTTGTAATTAGTTCGTTGTTTATGATTACTCTTTTTACTTTTCATAATAATCTTTTGCAAGAGAGAAGTATGAGTGGTTTGTGGATTATAACCCAAGAAGATGCCAGGGCTCTTTCAGACGTAATTGAATATGACCTTCGGAAGGTAGGTTATCGTGTTCCCAAGGGGAATTGTGCTTTTATTTCTGCGGATTCAACGTGTATTTCTTTTCTTTCCGATTTGGATGATAATGGTGTAGTAGATTCTGTGAGGTTTTATGCGAGTGAAACATCGAAAGTTTCGAGTACAGATAATCCGGATGACATATTGTTTTACAGGATTGTTAACGGACAGTCTATTCAGGGTTCTGAGCTTGGATTAACGTATTTTAAGCTCAGTTATTATGACAGTACGGGAGTGGTTACTGATGTGCCTGATGAGATACGGGAAATTGAAGTGGAGTTTACTGTTGAAAGTTCAATGACCGTCGGCAGGTATTATCCGTCTGTGTTTATCAAAAAGAAAGTAAAACCAAAAAATATTTTATAAAAATTTTATGCGAGGCGCTATGCCGGGTAAAGCATCGCTTATATTAGTAATAGGTTATCTGATATTGTTTTGGTCTTTGGCTGATAGTTTAACTCAATCAGGAACGAATGCGGTGAGGAATTCTGTATCGTATCATGACAGGATTGCGGCAAAGAATCTTGTTGGTAGTGCGATAAATTTGAGTTTGCGGAAACTTTCTCAAGATGGGAGCTGGAGGAGTGGTTTTACAAATTATTCATATGCCGGAGGTACTTTTCAGTGCACCATTTCCGATGAGCCTCTCGTTGGAGCGAATACGGTGAGTATTAGAGCTACTGCAAATTATAACGGTTGTATTGAATCGGGGCGAGCATATGTTGATGCTATTGCTTCGAGCAACAGGTTTTCCCGTTTTTCTTATTTTACTGATGATGAATCGGGGATATATTTTAATACCAATGATACGATTTACGGTCCTGTTCATACGAACGAGCAGTTTTATATTATGGGCAGTCCGGTATTTTTTGGTCTTGTTTCCAGTGTGAGTTCAACTTATGTGAAATGGGGGGCACCGACACCTGAATTTTTAGGAGGCACAAATTTCGGCAGAGAAAGGATTGACCTTCCGATTGATATTTCGATTCTC
>JAUVVT010000272.1 GCA_030604505.1 bacterium
ATTCTAACCTTGTCATTTTGAGGACGTTTTCAAAGGCATTTGCTGCGGCAGGATTGAGAATCGGTTTTATGATTACAAATCCCGAGCTTGCTGTGGAGTTCAGAAAAACTTTGATGCCGTACAATTTAGGAATGTTTACATCAACTGCAGCTGTTAAAATTTTGGAATCAAAAGAATTGATAGAAGAAAAGATTGAATATATAAAAGAACAGAGAGAATATCTTTTCAGTGAGTTAAAAAAGATAAAAGGCATTTTGCCTTATACCTCAAAGGCTAATTTTGTCTTATTTGAATGTATTGAAAAAAATGCAAACATTGTTTTCAATAAATTGTATGAAGAAGGAATCCTGATAAGAGATGTAACCTCTTATCCTATGCTTTCGAAAGCATTACGCGTTACCGCAGGAAGAAAAGAAGAGAATGATATTTTTCTTGAGAAATTAAAAGGGATTATGGAAAGTTGATTTTCTATAATTTTTGTAAAAAATAAATTAGAAAAAAATAATATGGCACGAAAAGCAACAATAAAAAGAAAAACAAAAGAAACAGAGATAAAAGTATCTATTGATATTGACGGCAGTGGAGTGAGCAAAATCCGGACTGGAATTGGTTTTTTTGACCATATGCTTGAGCTTTTTTCAAAGCATAGTCTTATAAACCTTGAAATAGATGCTGTCGGCGATATTGAAGTTGATTTTCATCATATCGTTGAGGATATAGGAATAACACTCGGTGAGGCAATTAATAAGGCACTGGGAGATAAAAAAGGAATTAACAGATTTGGAACTGCTTATGTTCCAATGGATGAATCCCTGGCTCGTGCTGTAATTGATTTATCAGGTAGAGGTTATCTTGTATATAAATATTATTCAAGAGAAAGTATCAACGGATTTGATACGGAACTTATAAAAGAGTTTTTCAGGGCATTTGCAGAAAATGCCAAAATGAACATTCACATTGAAGTCCTATATGGGGATAATATTCACCATCAGATTGAAGCTATTTTTAAAGCTTTTGCGAAGTGTTTATGCCAGGCCATGTCTTTTAACGAAAGAGTAAAAGGTCTTCCGTCGACAAAAGGTAAATTGTAAAAATTAGTTTAACCATTAAGAGTACGGATTATGATTACTATAATTGACTATCAGATGGGAAATTTAAGGAGCGTCCAGAAGGCATTCGAGAGAGTCGGTAAAGATGCTGTTATATCAAGTGAGCCTGATAAGATAATTGGTGCGGAAAATTTGGTTCTCCCCGGAGTGGGTGCATTCGGTAAGGCGGTTTATTATCTTGAAAAACTAAAATTGAAAGAACTTATAATCGAAATGGCTAAAAAAGATGTGCCGGTTCTGGGAATATGTCTCGGCAAACAGCTCCTGATGGAAGAAAGCGAAGAAGGGAGTATGTATAAAGGATTGGGGCTTATTTCCGGGAAGGTTATAAAATTTTCCGAAGGAAAAAAGGTTCCGCATATCGGATGGAATCAAATAAATATAAAAAAGAAGGTACCGATATTAAAAAATATTCCTGAGAACAGTTTTTTTTATTTTGTACATTCTTATTATGCTGTTCCGGATTCCAGTGAATATGTGATTTCTGTCACAGACTATGATGGTGAATTTCCATCAATAATAGGTAATAAAAATACATTTGGGATACAGTTTCATCCAGAGAAAAGCCAAAAATATGGTCTCGAAATACTAAAAAACTTTGCTGAAATATAGCTACTTTCTTTGAAAAGAAAGTAGCCAAAGAAACTTTATACATATTTCTTATTCCTTGCTGAGCAAGGAATAAGAAATACAATAATAATTTTTCTTGCTTACTTTTTTAAAAAGAAAGTAAGCATGGATAATTTATTATGATTATTATACCAGCGGTTGACATAAGTTCGGGAAAGTGTGTTAGGTTGAAGATGGGACAGAAAGAGGATATAAAAAAATACAGCGATAATCCAGTTGAGATGGCGTTAAAGTGGGAAATGGAAGGCGGAGAGCTTCTGCATTTAATCGACCTTGACAGAGCAATTGACAATTCACTTGAAAATAAAAGCATAATAGAAGATATTGTGAAGGCATTAAGAATACCAATCGAACTTGGCGGCGGTATGAGAAAGATGAACGATATTGAATGGGCGATGTCGGCTGGTGTTACAAGAGTGATAATCGGAACATCTGTTCTTGAAAACAGAAAGTTTGTTGAAGAAGCACTAAAAAATTTTGGTAACGAGAAAATTGTTATTGGAATTGATGCGAGCAAAGGATATACTGCAATTAGAGGATGGAAAGAGATTACAGAAAAAAAGGCACTTGGGCTAGCGGTCGAAATGGAAAAAATCGGAGTAACGAGAATAATTTATACGGATATAGAAAAAGACGGTATGTTAGTTGGATCCAATATAGAAGAAACAAGGAAAATGATAAAATCGACGAATCTTAAAGTTATTGCATCAGGAGGAATATCTTCTCTTGAAGATATTAAAAATCTAAAGGCAATTAACGAGCCGAGATTGGAAGGTGTTATTGTCGGCAAAGCACTTTATGAAGAGAAATTTTCATTAAAGGAAGCAATATCTATAGTTAATTGATGAAGAAAAATTTTGCATAGGAGAGAATAATATATATGCATGCAAAAAGAATAATACCTTGTCTGGATGTTGATAAAGGCAGAGTAGTAAAAGGAGTAAATTTTGTCAATCTAGTAGATGCAGGTGATCCGGTTGAACAGGCAAAGTTTTATGATAATGAAAAAGCAGATGAACTGGTGTTCCTTGATATAACAGCATCTTCGGATAAGAGAGATATAATCATTGGTATTGTTCACAGGACTGCTGAGGAGGTTTTTATTCCGTTTACTGTGGGTGGTGGGATCAGGGATATTGATACGATAAGAGATATTTTAAAAGCCGGTGCAGATAAAATATCGGTAAATACCGCTGCTGTTAAGAATCCCGATATTATAAAGGAAGGTGCAGAAAAATTCGGAAACCAGTGCATAGTGATAGCTGTTGATGCGAAAAAGATTCCTGATGAAGAAAGATGGGAGGTTTATATTAACGGCGGGAGAACGCCAACCGGGATGGATGCTGTAGAATGGGCTGTAAGGGCAGAAGAGCTTGGTTCCGGTGAGGTTCTTCTTACAAGTATGGACAAGGATGGAACAAAAGATGGCTACGATATTGCTTTAACTCGTGTTGTTTCAACAGCAGTGAATGTCCCTGTCATTGCTTCTGGTGGCTGTGGAAACCTTGAACATCTGTATGAAGCCCTTACTGGAGGGAAAGCTGATGCTGTTTTAGCCGCATCAATATTTCATTTCAGGGAATACACAATCGCACAGGCAAAAGATTATATTGAAAGTAAGGGGGTTATTGTAAGGAGATAAAAGATTATGTCAGATTATTCGGAAATAATTAAGAAATTAAAATTCAATAAAGACGGGTTTATTCCTGCAATTGCACAGGATGATGATACTAATGAAGTATTGATGGTTGCATATATGAATGAAGAAAGTATTAGAAAAACATTAGGTGAGAAAAAAGTTTGTTATTACAGCCAGTCACGCCAGAAGCTCTGGACAAAAGGTGAACATTCCGGTAATATTCAGGAAGTAAAAAAAGTCCTGATTGATTGTGATGCAGATACCATACTATTAAAAATAAAACAGCATGGAGGCGCATGCCACGAAGGATATTACTCGTGCTTCTTCCGTGAAATAAAAGACAGCGGAGAGTTTGAGATTATAGCTGATAAAGTTTTTAATGAGAAAGAAGCATATAAAACATAATAATGTTTGATAACCTGTTACAGAGGCGCACCAGATGCGTTTCTGCTTATCGAAACAATAATTTGTTGATAATTAAAATTATTAAAAAAGAAGGTATTTATGTATTGTCCAAACTGGAAAGAATTTCAGGAATTAGCAGAAGATAACGAAATAATCCCGGTATATACTGAAATTTCAGGTGATACAGAGACGCCTGTTTCTCTATATAAAAAGGTTTGTTCGGATAGCAGATATTCATTTTTACTTGAGAGTGCTGAAAGACCGGGTTCAATTGGCAGATATTCCTTTATTGGTCTTAATCCTATGAGGATATTTAAAAGCAAGGGTTCAAAAATAGAATTAATCGAGGGCAGTAAAGTTACACAGTTGGAAGATAATCCTGTTGAAGCTTTGAAAAAATATTTAAAGAAATACAGGGGCACAAGACAAGAAGGGCTGCCAAGATTTATCAGCGGAGCCGTCGGTTATTTTTCTTATGATTCTATTCGGTTTTTTGAAAATATACCGGATAATAATCCTGATGACCTTAATCTGCCC
>JAUVVT010000332.1 GCA_030604505.1 bacterium
AAATTAACCGAAGAAGTTTATTCTATCATCCAAAAACAAAAACAAGATCCAAAATATAATTATATGACTAATGAACAAATTGAGATTGATAAACTTATTTATGAGATGTATAACCTTAACGAGGACGATATTCAGGAAATTGAAAACTGGTATTTCAGGCGATATCCTAAATTAGCCAAAGTGATTGAAGAAAAAATAAAAGAGAAAAATAAGGGAGAATAAAAATGCCACAATATTCCGATATTATAGATAATAGAAGAAGTTTTCTCAAAGATGAAATAAATTCAGTATTAACTGCGACTGAAGGAGCTAAATTTGCTGTGGGTTATTTGTTTCTATCCGGGTTTAATGAAGTTATTGACAATATTTCTCATTTGAAAGAACTAAAATTGATTATTGGTAGCGTATCCGATACAAAAACCCTTGAGGAAATTGCAGAGGGCGTAGCAAGAAGAGATGAGCTTGAAGAAGCAGTAGAAAAGCTGAAATATCAAAAAGCATCGAAGAGGAAAGAGATTATTAGTACATTAAAAACTAAGATAGGTCATAATATCGGAGGGTTAGAACAATCTGAAGAAAATGAAAATATGCTTTTATCGCTCAAAGATTTAATTGTATCAGGAAAAGTCAAGGTCAAGTTATATACTAAGCAGCGTCTTCATTCAAAGGCATATCTATTTAAATATAAAAAAGAAGCGGCAGAACAAACCAGGAGTGAAGGAATAGCCGTTGTAGGCAGTAGTAATCTGACCTTATCAGGGTTCAAACATAGCACAGAACTGAATGTCATTGTCCGGGGGAATGAAAATTTTAAAGAACTCGATAATTGGTTTGAAGAACTCTGGGAGGAATCCGAGCCATTTAAAAAAGAACTCTTAAGTTCAATTGATGAGAGTTGGGCTTTAAAATATGCTAACCCGTATGATATTTATATGTTGACTCTTTATAATCTCGTTCAATCTAAAATGAAATATCGCTCTCACGTGCTTTGGGACTGGAGTGGAATGCCAAAGTTATACCGGTTTCAGAAAATAGCAGTAATGCAGGCCTATGAAATCCTGAATCGCTATGATGGTGTTTTTGTCTGTGATGTTGTAGGGCTGGGTAAGACATTTATTGGGGCTGCCTTGCTCAAACAGCTGGGCGAAAGAGCAGTTATAATTTGTCCGCCTCGTTTAATAAAAATGTGGGAAGATTTTGGAGAAAAATTTAAAATTGATATAAAAGCAATTTCCCATGGTAGTTTATATAAAGGTATATTTAATCAAGATAGCGAATTATGGACCTATCAGGATAGAGAAGTTGTATTAATTGATGAAAGCCATTATTTCAGAAATTCAGATAGCAAAAGATATTACGAGATTTATCCATTTTTAGCCGGTAAAAAGGTAATACTTGTCACTGCTACCCCTCAAAATACTTCAATATGGAATATTTACAATCAGATAAGGCTCTTTAATCAGGAAGGTTCAAATGATTATCAGATTGCCGGTGGTTCTCTTAGAGAATTTTTTAATAAAGTAGAAATACACGAAGCCAAAATTCAAGAGTTACTAAGCAAGTTATTAATTAGGAGAACAAGGCAGCATATTATAAAATTTTATCAATCTATCGAAGATGAACCCATTCAATTTCCCAAAAGAAAACTTGCAACTGTTTCCTATAATATTGATGAGACCTATAACAATCTCTTTAAAAAAATAGAAGGGGCATTGAGGAGACTGACTTATGCCAAATACAATCTATGGCCCTATGTTAGAGAAGAAAAGAAGGGTGAAGATATTTATTTAAACCTGAGAAAGATAA
Organism: bacterium; assembly: GCA_030604505.1. Taxonomy (GTDB): domain Bacteria; phylum SM23-31; class SM23-31; order JAUVVT01; family JAUVVT01; genus JAUVVT01. The sequence goes on from JAUVVT010000332.1 coordinate 1,807, forward strand.
CCGGACTGCTTAAAGGATTGCATAAAGTTATGCTATATAAAAGAGTGGAAAGCAGCATTTTTGCTTTTTCTGAAACAATAAGAAGATTATTGAGGATTCATAGAAGATTTCTTGAAAGTTTAGAAGAAAATATTATTCCTGCTGGTGAAGAAGCGCAAGATATAATTTATAGTGAAAACATCAATATCGTTGACGCGTTAGAGGAACTAAAAGAAGTTTCAAAAAAGTATCAAGCGGATGATTTTGAAATAGAGGAATTAAAACAGGATCTAATAAATGATATTGAAATATTAAGTGATATATCAAAATATTTAAATAATGTTCCAGAAAGTTGTGATAAAAAATTTGATGAACTTACCAAGATATTGAATAAACATAAACAAGAGAAGGTTTTAATTTTTTCTGAATACGCAGATACGGTTAAGTATCTTCATAAAAGATTAGAAGGGAAAATTGATAACTTGTGTTTTGTGACTTCTGGGGTTAAAGATACAATATCAATAATTAGAAGATTTTCTCCTAAGTCAAACGATTATGTATTGAAAGATAAAGAAAATCCGATTGATGTGGTTGTATCTACTGATGTATTTAGCACCGGGCTGAATCTTCAAGATTGCGGAATTGTAATAAATTATGATTTACATTGGAATCCGGTACTTTTAATCCAGAGAATCGGGAGGATAGATAGAATTGGTTCAGAATATGACCTTATAAGAGTGTATAATTTCCTTCCTCATAAAAAGATAGAAGAAAAAATTTCATTAAAGGAAAGAGTATCACGAAGAGTTCAGGAAATCCATGATAATATTGGTGAGGACCATAAAATATTAGATGAATCGGAAAGATTAAACGAAGAAGCGTTATATGCTATCTATGAGCAGAAGGATATTGAAAAGTTAGAAGAAGAAATAAATGAAGAGGAATTTAACTTTGATGAAGCCGAGTTGATCATTGAAACATTAGAGAGAGAACAGGCGGAGTATTTGAATTATATTAAGAGTTTACAATTAGGTACAAGAAGTTGCAAAAAAAACAAGAAATACGAAGGAGTTTATGCTTATTTCAGGAAAGGTGATGTAAATAATCTCTATATTGTGAACGAAGAAGGCAAAATTATATCAGATATAGGAAAAATAATGTCAGAACTCAAATGTCTGAAAGATGAAAAACAGTTCGACTTGCCCAAAACAGACAAACAGCTAATTTATAAGTGTTTAGGGAAACTTGAAGATTGTTTTAAGAAAGATTACCAAAAGAATCTTAATTCTGATTATAAAAAAGATCCGGTGATTGTTAAGGTAATTAAAAAGATTATCAGCTATAGAAAAGAAGTCGATAATGATGAAGATTTAATACGGATTGAAAAAATAAACAAAGCATTAAATAGAGGGGTTCCGGAAGAAGCAATTAGAGATTTGCGAAAGCTGGAAAAAACAAAAGCAGAAGGAATTGAGTATTTGAATTGTTTAATTAAAATATATAATAAATATAGGTTGGGTGAATTAAAATATACAGAAAAGGATGAAGAAAAATATATACCAACTGAATTAATTTGCTGTGAAATGCTGAAATAAAAATTGCAGACATTTATTTATGGGTTTTAAAAATTAAAAATATATTAAAAAGGTATTTTTTAAAAATGTCTGAACTTTTTGGGGTAAAAGTAGAATATAAAGAAGCTAAAATTTTAGCTGATTTAACATTAGTTCTTCAAGACTTAACATTTACAGTAGATATTTTAAAACGATTAATTAAATTGCTTAAAGACGATAGTAAAGATAATATCCTAATACAAAGTTATTGGATTGCTGCACTTATTAGTTATGTTAGATGTTTTTCAGCTGGC
>JAUVVT010000045.1 GCA_030604505.1 bacterium
AGATTATCACCGCTGTTCTCTTTTCAATTGAATACATTCTGCGTTTTTGGGCTGCTGAAAAAAAGTTGAAATATGTTTTCAGTTTAATGAGTTTTATCGACCTGCTTGCTATTATGCCATCGGTATTTGCTTATGGAGATTTGAGATTTCTAAGAGTCTTCAGAGTCTTCAGAATATTCAGATTTACCCGATTTTTTGAACACCATAAATTCTTTTTTGGGGAAATAACAAATACCCATCTTCATATTGTAAGAATTGCGTTTGTAATTATAGCAGTTATTTTTGTGGATGCAGGATTGATATATAATATCGAAGGAAAAGCCAATCCCGAAATGTTTCCATCATTTTTTGATGCTGTATATTTTTCTATCGTTACGATAACCACCGTCGGTTTTGGTGATATTACACCGATTTCCTTCTATGGAAAACTGGCTACTCTGTTTATTATTATACTTGGAATAATCCTTATTCCATGGAATGTTGGTAACCTGATAAAAGAAACAATTTTAGGAAGCAAAATGAAGGTCATCTGCAAACAATGCGGTCTGACATTCCACGACAAGGATGCCGTTCATTGTAAACACTGCGGAAGTATCATCTATCAGGAAATTGAAGGAAGCGGAAGATAATAACTGTCTTTGAAAAATTCAATTTTTAATAATGTAGAAACAGAACACTATTCTGTCCTTATAGTCAATAATAACAATATAATGGCGGGATTTTTAAAAGTAACAAAGCGGATATTGCCGTATTTGTTATTAATTATTTTCATATTTTTAATTTTCCATTTCCCAATTAATATCAAAAATATTTATTGAATTTACATTCCTTATTGCAAATTCCCTATTGGCTATTTTTTATTGCTGCCCGAATAATTATTTTCGATATATGCCGAACCGGGTGCAATTTCAACCTTCCCGACGAAAAGGTTTCCGACTATCATATTGTTTTTACCCTTCGTAAGTTTGAGCGCAGTACTGCCTTTTGCATCCGTTCTGTAATCAAGAACCATACATCCGGAAACACGCACAAACTCCGCATCATCGAGAAAGATACCGCAGCTGTCATAATTGAAGACCGAGCAATTTGTAATATTAAACCTTTTGCAGTGGTCGAGGATTATCCCTCCGCGTTTGTCTATGGGATTTTTGATAAGAAGACCGCTCAGTATGCAGTCCGTGCAATTGCGGAAAAGCAAGCCCCGAACGCTGTCGTATGTTTTGTAGGTTGGATTGCGGTCAAATACATTATTAGCAATAATAATGTCCGAACAGTCTTTAACCAGAATATCGCGCGAGTATCCTTTCCATATTGTATTGCCGGTTATGGTGATGCCGCGTGCACGCAGAAGGTCTATATTCACAGCAACATCACTCAACACATTATCTGCAATAGTAAAATTTTTCATTTTCTGTTCATTTTCACCGGGAGGTCCGATAAATCGTATGTTTGCCGAATTTGGAGCGAGATGAGTGTGCTGGAGAGTACAGCCGATAATTGCTCCTTCACCAAAAGAATTTCCATCAGAGATATCTATCAATAAGTTAGCTGTGGGCGGACCTTTTACGTCCATATTCCCCTCAATATCACATCCGCTGATTTGCAGATTCCTTATGTTTCCCGGACGTGCAACGATACCCCCCATTCCGTTATAGCTGATATGACAGTTCGTAATATTGATTTGATGAAGATTAACATGGTCGAGAAATACACCAATACCGCGATTTTGATATAAATGACATTCAGATATAGTAACATTGCGGTTTCTTTCAGTAAGATGAATGGCATAAAGTGTATGACGTATAAGCAGGCGGGTAAAGGTCGCCTGCATTGTCTTGGTTATCTCGATGCCGACCGCTTCGGGATGCTCACCGACGATTTCCAATCCATCCAGTAAAGGCATGCGCTGCCGCTCCCAAACATTATTCTTAAAAGAGGTTGGGTCTGCCGTGCCTTCGTGAGTGCCGATAATCTTGAAAACAGGACCTCCTCCTGTCATTATAATTTTTGCTGTCCCGTCGCCCCTGATAGATATTGGACCAATACGGTCAAGCTCGATTAATACAGATTTTGTAATACGGTATGTTCTGCGTGGAAAATATATATTTCCAATCCGGGAATCGACCGCACGCTGAATCGCTTCAGTATCATCCGCTGTACCATCGCCAATTGCTCCGAAGTCAAGGACAGTTTTTATTGATATTTTTTTTAATTCCTCCTTTTCGTTGCCCGCTCCATTTATTCCCGCAAAACTTAAATGACCAAACAGTGTTATTAAAATACAAACAGTCAAAAATATACATATATATTTATTATTCATCCGCATTATTCACCTCCAATTAAAATATATCCTCAGTTAGCTTTTTAACTGCTTTATGCATCTTTTTATATTTTTCAAGCTTTTCTCTGTAGATGTTATGTCTTTCTTTATTCGGCTCAAAAACCTTATCTATTTTAATCAGTTGTTCTGCTGCATCCTTTGTGCTGTCATAAACACCCGTTGCAGTCCCTGCAAGTATAGCCGCACCAAGACTCCCTGCCTCGAATACCTTTGGTCTGGCAAACGGCACGCCTAATATATCGGCTTCTATCTGAATCCATTTATCAGATTTCGCACCGCCCCCGGTCGGACGGTATTCATCAATTTTTAAACCGGCTTGTTCTGCCAGCTGGACACTTTCGGCAAAATAATAGGTTGTACCCTCCATCAGTGCCCTGAGTAAATCCCATCGGGAGGTCTCGAGTCTTAATCCAAAAATCGTTCCGGGGGTTTTTGAATCAAACCACGGTGAACCGGTAGGCGCAAAATTTGGAAGAACATACAAATCCGTTGGCTCATCCGGAATCTGTTTAATCAAATCTTTATAAACATCGATACCCTTTTTGGCGGCAATCTTTTTCTCCAGTGCGGAAAACTCATCCCTGAACCATTTGAGAAGAGAACCGCCTGTCATATTATAGATAAAGGTAACGTACTGTCCGTCAACTACGTGATGTTCAAGACTCAAATTATTTTTATAAAATATTTCTTTGTCCGGTTTTTCAGCAAATGTCGGCGTAATACAGATAAATGTACCAATCCCGTAAACCGCCTGTCCCGAGCTGATTACACCGGCACCAAGAGCTGTGCAGCATTGGTCGTGGCCACCGGTTACGCAGCGGACGCCTTTCTTTAGACCAAGCTCGTCCGCCATTTTATCAGAAATAGTGCCGATATCTATGCCCGAACTCGCAGGGCGGGGAAGTTTCTCCGCTGACAAACCGGCAGCAGTTATCAGCTTATCAGACCATGCCTCATTTTCCAAATCAAAAAGAAGTGTTCTATTTGCCAGACTGAAGTCGATAACAGGTTCTGCACCCAGCAGAAAAAAAACAAGGTCGTGCCACGTAAGAAAATATTGTGCATTATTATAAATCTCAGCTCTGTTATTTTTATACCAGATTAGTTTGGGAGCTGAAAAAAATACACCCGGTCTGTTGCCGGTAATATAATAAATCTCCTTTTCACCCCCCTTATCGATAAATTGTGAAACATACTCACTCCCTCGTTCATCAAACCCCATAATTGCAGTGCCCAGAATTTTTCTGTCGCCGGAGACCGGCGTCATGGCTTCCCCACAGGATGAAATGCTCAATGCAGTAATAGGGTCTTCGCCTGTTTGTGAAGCAGCAGTACTTATAACATCCTTGACCTTTTCCCAGACCTCATGACTATCAAACTCAATCCATCCTTGACGCGGACGAAGAAGGTCATATTCCCGGTATGCCTCGGTAATTACAATTCCTTCCACAGAAAATACCGCAGCCTTACATCCCGTAGTACCCACATCTAAACCTAAAAGACTCATATTTTATCCCTCCCATGTTTTTAGGGAAACACACATTTTATTGCGGTTATTTCGCAAAACGCCTCCAGATACTTCGACAAATGTTCTCCGTAGCCGAGCACACCATATTCATTATTCCAGTGTTCAAGCAAAACATCAGAATCACCATCATATCTAAAAAATGCGTGGGGCCAGAAAGGAATATTGCATTCTTTTCGTTTCTTTTCAATCTCTTCAGTAGAGGGTTCAAAAACCTCTCCCGGAACAACAATCATTTCAAACTCCCCATTTACACGCCCTAGTCGGGCAAGACATCCTTTACCTGATTTGCAGACCAAATCAACCGACAGCCCGCCCGCCTCACCCTCGGTGGGAATACCGTGCTCGGCAAACCTTGCGGGTCCCACATCACATGCAAGAGACGGCGGACACGCACCATCACCGATAATCTTTATTTCTCTGTTCTTTTTGTCAATATGCTGAAGGTCACCATAATAAACCGGCTCGGTTCCCATTTTCTGTAAAAGAAGGGTAGAAAGTGCGGTGTTAAAATCGCTCAGTGTAGATGTTGCCCAACCATCGTTTAACATCATGCTCTGTGCAAAGCAGGTAGCTGAATAATTATCAGCAAGACCCGGAAAAGATTGTATAGTATACCAATCCCAGTTTTCCCTTTCTACGTACTTCTTAATCGCCAGATAAAGACGGATAGACTTCTCATTGACTTCATTTTCCTCGGGTTCTTTACCGAAAAGCTTTTTAATCTTTGGCATAACCGCATCAATTTCGTTCTTCGAAATTTCCTGTGCCATCTGAATAAGTTCAGTAGTGTCGCGCGAGTCAATATCCACGCCGAAACGACACATCCACTGTGAAGGATCAGCCACTCCGCACGACTGCCCCATACCTCTGCCCCCGAATACACCTATCGTGGAAAAGTTAAGCCAGTCTTTAACATAAGCGGCATGCACATACGAGAGAATACGCTGTATGGTTTCTATATCATCCGATGACCCATATACAAAACGATGCGGCACCCCTATCTCCATCAGTGACCCGTGCAGTACAAACCCTCCAACGGGACGCCACCCCTGAGAACCATCATGAGTCCAGATAAGCACGTCTTTTCCCGTCATAGCATAATCTCTTATCGCAGCAAGCAAGTGAGCCGCCCATACCCATGTCCCACAGAAAAGTATCACACTGCTGACCTCTTCATTTTGCTTCATTGCCTTAAAGGCATCACGAGTCTCCTGCTTGGACGAAATAACAACATCCCACTCGACAAGCTTCAATCCATTCTTTATTAATGCCTTCTTTGACTTTTTTATAAGCCCGTCGTCTACCCATGGCTCTCCTATTGGGTCCAGAAGCCCATCCTTATGAACACCATAAACAATAAATCCTGTTGTCACCTGTTCCATAATTTCTCCCTCCTGTTAAATCTTTTAACTCCCATTGCAGCATAATGTTTATAATAGTTAATTTTAATACCAAATTAAATTTCCCCAGTACAACTAATCCTCCTTTACTAAAGAGCTATTTCTCCTCTACTAAAATTATGCCAATTGCCATTTCCCTTTTTATTAAAGGGGGGATTAAAGGGGATTCCAACTTGTCGTTGAAGAAAAGGTTTACATTTAATAGTATAAACAAACGTAAAGACGAATGACATTCACCCTTGTCGGCTATATCATTCCCAGCTCGTTTTTCATTACATCTTTAACCGCCTCATACACAGCATCCTGTGCTTTATCCGTACTGCCGCTTTCCTCAAGGATTTTTACGTATGGCTGTCTGATATTTGTTCCTATATTTATCTTTGCGATACCGTTTCTTATCGCCTCCTGTATATATTTTGGCTGTATTCCGGAACCCCCGTGTAGCACCAGCGGAATACCAAGGGCAGCATTAATCTCTTTAAGACGCTCTATATCAAGACGTGCCGGCACCTTCTTTTGATTTTTAAAAACACCGGAAACAGCACCGTGAATATTGCCAATCGCAACAGAAAGCCAGTCCACACCGGTCTCCAATACAAATCTCTTTGCCTGGTTTACATCGGTAAAACCCTTTCCCGAACTAAAAAGTTCATTGTATGGTGGGAGGGGACCCGCTTCGTGACCCAATACGGCACCGAGCTCCGCCTCTATAGGAACTCCACCTTTGTGCGTAATATCACAAGCTCGGGAAGTAGCTTCTATATTTTCTTTTAGAGACAAACGCGACCCGTCAACCATCAGAGACTCATAACCCGAATCCAATGCCTTCTTTAAATCATCCAGAAAATCAACACGTTGTCCATCCTCATCGATGACCGGTATATGGTCAAGATGCAGTCTCGTATGTTCAACTGATGAATGCAGACGGTATTCCTCTGCAACTGCTTCCAGACTCCGTGCCCCAAATTTAATCCATTCAAGACGTGCCACCTGTATCAGTCCAAATTTTCCTGTGTCTTTTAATGCCTGAATAATAGGTGCGACCATCGGAAGAAAAGGAATATTGAATGCCGGCACAACAATCCTTGACCTGTAAGCAGATAAAATAATCTCTTCTGTATTTTTATTGCTTATTTCTAACATAAACTTTTATCTTTTACAAGTACCAAAAATTTGCGATATTAAATAAAAAATATATTTTAGGGGCAATTCGCGAATTGCATATATAACTTCCAAGTGTTAAAAATATAGCTTATTATTTATAGTATGTCAATAAAAATCAAAAATTATTTTTACACAATTTAATCCTTTTTCGTGCCCTTCGTGTTTAAGTTATTTTGCTATGTTTAGCTGTGTGTTGGTGTTGTCACCAACACACTCTTCATGTAATTCGTGGCTAATATATTTGATTTTTTCCAAAGTGTTAGAATATAAAATAAAAGATTTTGGAAATAAAAAAGTTTTTATTAAATTTAAATTGAATATTTTCCCTGTGTCTATGCAGTAGAAAAAAAATTAAATAAAAACACAGCTTAATTTTTAATTAAAATATTGGAGGTTAAAATGTTGCGGCTTATATTCAAACTCACAGAAAAACCCACAATTTCTCTAGTACTGGCTATTTATATAGGAGTGGTTGGCTTCTCAAATGTCAACGCTGCATCTCTGCGCGCCGGCGCGGCAAAAATGGATATTACAAATTATAATTCAAGAGAAATAGTTAATGACCCAATATTTGTCAAAACATTGGTACTCGATGACAGAAAAACAAAATCTGTTATTATAACATTGGATATCATAGGAGTGCAGAGTGAGTTTGTCTCAAAAGTAAGGAAGAGAATCGAGAATGAGTTAAAAATAAAGGGTTCTAATGTTTTGATAAATGCTTCTCACAACCATCATACGCAGGGTCAGGAAGCTCGGGATTTAGTGGACAGAACCGTAAACGCAGTAAAAAAAGCCGTCAAAAATATGGTTCCGGTTAAAATCGGTATCGGCAGAGGATATGAAGATAGAATTACAATGAACCGCAGACTCATATTAAAAAATGGCAAAGCATGGACTATCAGGCGCGCCAATCCCTGTCCGCCTGACGATGAAATCGAAAAGTTAGGTATATTTGACCCGGAAATAGGTGTTCTGCGTATAGATAAGACAAATGGACAGCCGCTGGCAGTGCTCTATAACTTTGCAGGACATGCATACTGCGGAGTTCCAAATGGCGGCGTAACCGCAGAATTCCCCGGATTTGCTTCGAAGGTTATTGAAGAAAGTTTGGGCAGCGAGACAGTAGCACTCTTTTTACAGGGAGCCGCCGGAGATATTACAACTATACTCTATAAAGATGTCGGCGAACCAAGGTCTACTGAGGAACTCGGTAGAATGTTAGGAGTAAGCACATTGAAAGCATTAAGCGGTATAACTATGAAAAAAAATGCAAATATTAAGGTTATAACGGAAAACATATTACTTCCGGTCAGGACAGATGTTCAGGAACATATCGATTCTCTTGAAGCACAAAAAGAAAAAATAATAGATTTTTTTACGGGCATCGGCTGCGGTTCTCATGGAGCCGGTACAAGTCTGAACTTCAAAACCTGGCTGCCGCGTGATGTCAAATATGCACTGAATCCCGAATTTCCCTCATATTATTCTTATAGATATTTACAGGAAAAGAAGATAGAAAAAGAAGAACTTATCAGGTTAGACATTCAGAACAAAAAAGATGTGCAGAAATATCTTGCAAGTATCTCCAATATGGATAAATTAATCAGAACATTATCAAACCTGCAGCGGCTGAAAAATCTGCAAGAACGACTGCCGGACGAACCTATACCGGCAGAAATACAGGTCATGAAAATCGGAGAGTTCGTGCTTATAGCATTTCCGGGAGAAGTGTTTGCACAAATTGGACTGAATATTAAAAAACTTTCACCTCATAAAAACACCTTCTTTTCAAGTTATTCTAACGGTTCTATCGGTTACGCACCAACGGCTGATGCTTTTAATGGAGATGCATACGAAGACTGCAGCTCACGACTCTCCCCGGAATGGCAGAAAATATTTGAAGAAAAAGTTCTGAAAATAATTAATGAAATTTGACCGCTTTTAATGAAACAGATGCGAATGACATAAATAATGCGGATTTCAAATTCTGATTTATCAAATTCCCTTTTATGAATTATACGGACGGAACATCGTTCTGTCATCACGCAATAAACAATATCGTACGGACAAACGTCTGTCTGCCTTTATAGGAGCGAACCAATAGTTCGCCCTCCTTTAGATATAATAGGAATTTTCCTTATGAAAAAAATAACCGCAAAACAAAGTATAAAATTTTTTCTATATTTTTTCTTCATCCTCCTGATCATTACAGGATGTTCAAATAAAAAACATCGGCAGGTTACTTTTAAAAATGGCATAGTGGTGAGCACAGAGCGAATCGCATCGCAGGTGGGTATTGATATACTGAAAAAAGGGGGCAACGCAGTGGATGCTGCGGTTGCCGTGTCCTATGCTCTTGCCGTCGTACATCCCGCAGCGGGAAACATCGGGGGCGGTGGATTTATGGTTATCAGAAATCAAACTGGTGAAGCAACTGAACTATACTACCGTGAAAAAGCCCCCGGAAAAGCCCACCGAGTTATGTATCTCGACGAAAAGGG
>JAUVVT010000311.1 GCA_030604505.1 bacterium
CATAAATAATAAAGTAAAACTATACCAAAAATGGTTGAAAATACCAAAATATTCAATGAAAATAAATCATATAAGAAAATAATTACATAAATGCTATAAAATAGTTCCGTAATAATTCTCTATCTGATATTAATCAGGCTAAAATAACTAATATTGCAACAATCTCTGTAAATATAAAATAATAAGACCACGAAGCACACGAATTTAATTAAAAAAATCAAATTTTTACTTCATATTCTTTGTAATCTTCGTGGTTAAAATCTATATAATAATAGTTTTAAATAGAAGGATATTTTATGGCAAAGTTTTATTTAGATTTTGAAGAGAAAATTGTGGAGCTTGAAGAAAAGATAGATAAGAAAAGAAAAAAATTATCACCTGATGATGAAGCAGGACTTGAGGAAATAAAAGAATTAGAGAATGAACTTAATAAGATTGTAAAGGAGACCTTTTCAAATCTTACGATTTGGCAGAGGGTTCAGCTGGCAAGGCACAACCAGAGACCCTATACATTGGATTATATCTCAAGGATAACGGATAATTTTGTTGAGCTTCACGGCGACAGGTTATATGCTGATGATCCTGCTTTGATAACAGGTCTTGCTACGATTAATGGGAAAAGTGTTGTTTTGATGGGGCATCAAAAAGGCAGAGACACGAAAAGCAATATATACAGGAATTTCGGGATGGCAAATCCTGAGGGCTATCGTAAGGCACTGCGGGTGATGAAACTCGGCGCAAAATATAAAAGACCGATAGTAACCTTAATAGATACGCCGGGAGCGTTTCCCGGCAAGGGTTCTGAAGAGAGAAGCGTTGCAGAAGCAATCGCAAAAAACCTTTACGAAATGGCAGTCCTGCCTGTTCCTATTATATGTATAATAACAGGCGAGGGTGGAAGCGGCGGCGCACTTGCAATAGCAATTGGAGATAAGGTGTTGATGCTTGAAAATTCTATATATTCTGTTATTTCACCTGAAGGATGTGCTTCGATTATATTTCGTGATGCAAGTAAGGCATCTGTTGCTGCCAAAGAGCTAAAAATAACCGCTTATGAACTCTTGGAATTAGGTATGATCGATGATGTTATAGCCGAACCAATAGGCGGCGCACATAGAGAAGTAGATAAAATGTCGGAAATCCTGAAAGAAAGAATTTTAAAAGAGCTTAAAGAACTTGAAAAAACAGGACCGGAAACCCTTGTGAAGAAAAGAATCGAAAAGTTTTGTAATATGGGCTTCTGGGAAGAATAACTTACTTCGAACACGATTTATGAATGACGATTTACGATTTTAGAATTTTATCAGTTCATACTTTGTTATTCATACTTCGTATTTTATTTCATGGGCAGTTAATTATGATAGAAAATACAATCCGGGTACGCGTGAGATATGCTCATATAGATAAGATGGGAATTGTCTATCATTCGCGCTATCTTGAGTGGTTTGAAGCCGGAAGGAGTGAGCTTTTAAGAAAAATAGGATTGCCATATTCCGAAGTTGAAAAGAGTGGAATCTTGCTACCTGTTGTTGAGGCATTTTTAAAATTTAAAACACCGGCAAAATATGATGATTTAATAAATATCATTTCGACAATTAAGAAAATTACTGGCGCAAAATTAAAAATATTTTATACAATATATGATGAAGATTTTAAGAATATACTTGTTGAAGGATATACTATTCATGCTTTTATTAATTCAGACAGTAAACCGAACAGAATTCCTCTCTGGATAAAGGAAATCCTTGAAAAAGAAAATAATAATGAAGAATAGGTATTTAAATGGTTGTTTTCTGCTGTTTCTCTCGCTGTTCAACTCAGAATGGGATGGAATTCTGAATTGGCAGACTTTCACAGGGATGAATGAAATTAGAGAAATACTTTTTATTAATGATAAAGTTTACACCGGCACTGATGGCGGTTTTTTTATTTTTGATAAGTCCAGTAACAAATATGAAATTATTAATAATGCAAATAAACTGTCATATAATGATGTCAGAGATATGGTTTTTGATGAACAGGAAAAAATATGGATAGGGCTTGGAAATGGATTTATCGATATATTTGACCCGGAAAAGGATGAGTGGGAAACTATTATAATAGATGTACAGGACTTTAATATTAACGATTTAGCAGTAAAGGGAAATGAGATTTACTTCGCAACTGATTTTGGTATTAGTCAATATATTATAAATAAAAATGAAGTAAAAGCCACTTTCAGGAATCTTGGTAGTTTTAGCAGAAATACTATTGTTAGGAAAATATATATATCGGATAATGAGATATGGGCAGGAACAGAAATGGGCATTGCAAAATCAAATCTCAACTATCCGAATCTTCAGGACCCCCAGTTCTGGAAAAATTTTACTGTTCTTGATAATCTTCCTGATAATAAGATTAATTGCTTTATTGAATTTAATGATGAAATATACATTGCGACGGAAAAAGGTGCAGCGTACATTGAAAGTTCCGGTTCTATTAAAATCATTGATGGTATTTCCAACAGGATTTCTGATTTTACAATCTTTGATGGAAAAATGTATGCAGGTGCTTTAAATGGTGTATATCTACTAAATGAAGAAAAGAAATGGGAACTGTGGGGATCGGGTTTATGGGATGTTTCGGTCGTCCGTTTTAATGGCAGCGGAGATTTATGGGCTGGAACTTCATTGTTTGGATTGTTCAATTATAACAAAATATCCGGTACTTGGGAAGAATGTATGCCAGGTCTTCCTGCCGGAAGTTACTTTGCGGATATAGATATCGATAATGACGGAATTATTTGGGCTGTTTCAGGGCAGTTCGGAAACAAAGGAGTTTACTCTTTTGACGGAGATGCTTGGAGAAATTATAATGTAAATGATGGAATAAGCTCGAATCATGTTTTTTCAGTCACTGTGGATAAAAATAATATAAAATGGTTTGGAACTCCGGGAAGAGGTGCGTTTACGATAGAAAGTGATGAACCTACTATTACGAAATACGACACGACGGATGGGAAGCTCACAGGTTCTGATACTCCCGCTTTTGTTGTAGTTTGTAATGCGGGTGTTGATGAGTTTGGGAATGTCTGGCTTTTGAATAGTTATGCAAATAATGGTAAAGCACTTGTAGCAATTACACCTGATTTTAAGTGGAATTATTTTTCTACTTCTGATGGATTGAATTCTGTTGTAGTATCTTCAATAGCATTTGATAAATCGGGTAAAGTCTGGATTGGAACAGGAGGAGAATCGCCGCAAGGAGTGAATGTTCTCGATTATAATGGAACAATTGAAGATAAGTCGGATGATGTATGGGAGTATTTTACCATCGCAGACGGTCTTGAGAGCAATGATATTAATGTTATTAATGTTGATAATACCGGATATGTATGGATTGGGACACCATTGGGAGCGAATTATTATGACGGAAACAGATTCAGAACAATTTTTGATTTAAAAAATGATTTTGTAAATTGCATTACTATAGATTCTTTTAATAATAAATGGTTCGGTACAAAGGGTGGAGTTTCCGTTGTTGACAGCGATAATTATAAATGGTTCTATTATGACAGCTTTAATTCAGGGCTTGTTGATGATAACGTTTTATCCATTGCTATAGATGAAAAAACTGGTAATATATATTTTGGAACTGAGAAAGGGATGTCCCTGGCAAAGACTACATATTCAAAACCTGATGAAAGTATTGCAGAACTGATTGTTTTCCCTAATCCATTTATACCGGCCGAGAATAACAATCGTCTTATTATCGGCAATCTTGTTTTTGAATCATCGGTAAAAATATTTACTTCTTCCGGCAGACTGATTAGAGAGCTTACGGAAGAAAACGGAGAAATGTTCGGATCCAAGGCGTTCTGGAA
>JAUVVT010000156.1 GCA_030604505.1 bacterium
AAACGTTATACCTATAAATATACCACATATAAAAGAATCTCCTTCTATTATATCATTATATCCTAATAATACTCTAATTAATAAAAATATTCCAATTATAATTAATACAGAATACCCAATCTATAAGGACGATTTTATAACATGGGCAGCTAAAACTTTCGTGATAAAATCCGGTGATTTAACTGAATTAAAAAATGAAGTATCAAAATTTTTAGATAATTAAACCACTAATCAGTTTATACAATAACTAATTCACGAATATATTTATATTTGTTTATAAGAGTGTGTTATATTTTTTGAAAAATAAATTCTTTTGGAATTAAGTTATTTAAAGTAAAAAAGGAGATTTAGTTATTGCTAAAGTCTCCCTTTTTTTATTAAGAAAGTTTTTCTTGTTTTATGTGTCTAAATATTAGGTTATAATTTAAGAGTTATAATGAATGATTTTGAATTAATAGAAAAAACTAAACAAGGCAGACCGGAATGTTTTAGAGAACTTGTTGATAAAAATATTGAAAAGATATATTAGATTTTATAAACTTTAGGAGATAGTTATGTCTTTAATAGAGTTAAAAGGCGTAGATAAAACTTATTTAATGGGTGAAACAAAAGTACATGCTCTGAAAAATGTCCAATTGGAAGTTGATGAGCAATCTTTTACTGCATTTGTGGGACCTTCGGGCAGTGGGAAAACAACCCTTCTTAATTTAATAGGATGCCTCGATAAGCCTTCTAATGGAAGTGTTTTTGTAAATAGAGTTAAAGTAAATGATTTTTCGAATAAGGAAGCTGCTCTTTTTCGTGGAAAGAATATTGGATTTATTTTTCAAACCTTTAATCTTTTGCCGGTTCTGACTGTCTATGAAAATGTGGAGTATCCGCTATTTATGGTACAAAATGTTCCTGAAAAGAAAAGGGATGAAAGAGTTATGAAATATCTTGATGCAGTGGGAATGACCGACCAAAAGGATAAATATCCTTCTGAGATTTCCGGTGGACAAAATCAGCGTGCTGCCGTTGCCCGCGCATTAGTAACCGATCCTAAACTAGTACTTGCTGATGAGCCAACTGCAAATCTTGACCATGAAAACGCTTTTAAGATAATTGAATTGATGAAGCAGATGCAGCGTGATTTGGGAACCACATTTATTTTTTCAACACATGATCCTAAAATTGTCAAAGAGGCGAAGATTATCTTTAATTTAGAGGACGGGAAAATTATTAACAAGGAAATTCTGAGTAATGGTAATTAATAAAATTATGGAGCATTAAGATGAAAAATATTTATAAGATAGCCATTAGAAATATATTGCGATATAAAAGACGAAGTTTAATGACTTTTCTTCTAATTATTGTGGGAGTGGTTATGGTAATCGTATTTTCTGGAGTATCTCTGTCATTTAAAAATATGATGGTCGGACAAATTACAGATTCTATGCTCGGGCATTTACAGATACATAAAAAAGGTTACCTCAGTTCAATTGACAATATGCCTTTACATTTGAATATTAATGAATCCGAGATGAATAATATAGAAAAGCTTTTTGACAATCAAAAGGATGAAATTGAAGCTTATTCTTTGCGTATAAAACTCGGTGCAATGTTAAGTAATTTTCAACGGACAACTAACATTCGCCTTACTGCTGTCTATCCTGAAATGGAGAATAAAACCTGTCCAAATTTGATTTCCAGGATAAAAAATTTTTCGAAAGAACCAGATAAATTTATACAGCCCGGTGAATTGATTTTGCCTGAAAATTTAGCAAATGGGATGAATTTAAAAGTTGGTAATGAAGTTGTTTTAGTTGCAACTAATAAGGATGGTTCTGTCAATGGTATAGGATTAGAAATATCCGGAATCATCGAAAGCTTTATCGGACCAACAGGCAGGGATGGTTATATACATATTGATGATGCCAAAAACCTGCTGCGAATTACAGAAAATGAAGTAAATGAAGTTACTATACGATTAAAGAATATAAACAAATTAAATAGAGCGGAGAAATCATTTGGCAAAGAGCTTGGAAAATTCGTTAACAAGAAAGGGATGCCCGCTTTTGAGCTTCATACATGGACTAATTTATCGCCATTTTCAACAATAGCAGCTATTATTGATATTTTAATAATTACTGTAAAGATTGTTCTTATTTCAATTGTTCTTATAAGTATTTTAAATGTTATGATGATGGCTGTCTATGAACGAGTGAGGGAAATTGGCACAATGTCGGCTATAGGAACCCTTCCTTCAAAGATATTATGGCTTTTTGTGACAGAGGGATTTTTTCTCGGATTCATCAGTACAGTTGTTGGAATTATAATAGGCGTTTTGTCTCTATTCTTTATTAATCTGGCTGAGATTCATTTTTCTTTTGGGCGAATGAAAAACCTTCTTTTAGAAACATCTATTGACTCAGTTGAACTGTTGACAATATTTATTATTGTAATGGTGGTTGCAATAATTTCCAGTTTTCAGCCTGCCTTGAAAGCGTCACGGATGAATCCTGTAGATTCTCTAAGACATATTTAGGAGAAGTAATACAATGAAAAATTATAAAATCTTACTCTTCATCATCTTATTATTTTCGGTGTTTTCTATAGTTCAATTATTTTCTGCTTCTGATAAAAAAGCAGATGAAATTCTTAAAAAAGCCGATGAGAATTTGATGCCCAGTTCTTTTGAAACATACCGCAAACTCATTAACGAAGAGCCTGATGGAAGCAAAAAAGAATACATATTTTACTCGATAAAAAAAGATAGGGATAAAGTAGCAATGCTTTATATTTCTCCTGCCAGTGAGAAGGGGCGGTCTGCTTTGCGTCTTGGGGATAATATGTGGCTTTACATTCCTAATGTAGGCAGACCAATTCGCATTACAAGCCTTCAGTCGTCAGTAGGAGGTATTTTTAGTAATTCCGATATAATGCGTCTCGATTATTCCGAAGAGTACAATGCAAGTATCCTTGAACAAAACGATGAAGAATATGTTCTTGATTTGAAAGCGAAAACGAGTTATGTTGCTTATGATAAGTTGAAGATGTGGATTAAAAAGAAATCTATAATAGTTACCAAAGTTGAATGTTATGCCGCATCAGGTACTTTGATAAAGACTTTAGAATTTAAAGAGGTAAAAGATTTTGGTAATGGAATTGTTCGTCCAGCAGTTATTGAAACGACAAGCCCACTATATAAAGGGTATCGCTCCATAATGATTTTTTCTGGAATTGAACTCAGAGAATTTCCAGATGAGGTATTTACTCTTGATTTTATGCCGCGTTTGTGTGAATTGAGATGAGATGTTATATTTTATTAGTCTTATTTGTTTTTTTTGTGCCTGTTTCTGCACAGGAATATGAATTTGAGATTCCGGAAGAAGAAGAATCAAGAATCGAGTTTAATGGAAATCTGGATGTTAAATGGGCTATTTTAAATACCCGTGAATCATCACCTTTCTATGAAATACAGTTTTATCAAACCACAGATAACAGTTCGTATCTTTCCCGATACCGGTTAGATCATTATTTTAACGCAGAATACCGGCGCAAAAAAGTCGATTTTGTGATGAAAACATTTTCTCAATATAAAAAGGATGAACCGATTTCTTTATCTTTTCATGAATTATACGGAAGTTTGAATCTTTCACCGAAATTGACTTTCGGTATAGGAAAGAAGAGATTCATCTGGGGTAAAGGATATGCATTTAATCCTGCAGGATATGTTAATACTGAAAAAGACCCCGAAAATCCGGAGCTTGCACTTTCGGGCAAGTCTTCTACTTTTTTTATGTTTAATAAAAGTATAAATTCTAATTTTCTAAAAAATTTTTCTTTCTCAAGCATAATACTACCACCCGAGGCAATAATAAATGAAAAATTTGCTCCTTTAGAAGATACGGAGATTGCTTTAAAAACGTACTTTCTTATTAAGAACACTGACATTGATTTTATGTTTTTTTATGGTAAAAATCAGTTAAGAAGATATGGGTTCGATTTTTCTACAAATCTTAAGGAAAACTTCGAAATACATGGCGAATGGAGTTATGCTCAAAATGAAGGAAAGTTTATTATTCAAAAAAACTTGCCTTGGCTGCAGAAAATAGATGGTTCATCTTTTATTTTTGGGATTCGGTATCTTAACAGGTTCAATATGACTGTGATTGCAGAATATTATCATAATAACAGAGGTTTATCGAAAGAAGAATTTAATGATTATTATGATTATATAGAGACCACTATTAAAAGCAATAGTTTTAATATAATAAGCCAAGTAAAACAAGATGTGTCCCGCAGATTTATATCAAAAACTCTGATGAAGGATTATCTTTATATTATTGTCAGACAGCCTGAACCATTTGGATGGCTGTATTCATCATTTTCTATATTTACGATTTATAATTTGAGCGACAATAGTTTTATCCTTTCACCTAGATTTGGGTATGAACCTTTTACAAATTTTGAATTTCTGCTCTGGCCCGCTTTAACATTAGGAGAAAGCAATTCGGAATACGGGAGCAGACAGTTTCAAAAGAAAGTGGAATTTTGGATGAGATTTTACTTTTAGTGTTTTACTTTCTGCTGGAAAATAAGTAATTTTTGAAAAAAGAATACATTTAAAATAATGCATATCAGAAAAACTTGCCAATGCTTGTGCTGTAACCAATAGGCAGAATAGATAAATAAAAAGTGTGTTAGTAACAACACTGACATACAGTTTATTATTAGTTTCTAATAATAACAGAACGTTGGTAAAAATCGAATAATATAACCGCGAATTACACGCACTTCGTGTAATTCGTGGCTTCTTTAAAAAGTAATAACATTTATATAAATAAGAACAAATTTGCCAAAGTTCTGGTTATGATTCAAGAGTAATAATGAATGGTCTTGAAATAATAAAAGAAATTAAACAAGGCAGACCGGAATATTTTAAGGAACTTGTCGATAAATACAAGAATATGGTGTTCAGGATTTGCTTTGGATTTGTGAAAAACAAAGAAGATGCGGAAGATATTACTCAGGATGTTTTTTTTACAATTTATAAAAATATAAAAGGTTTTAAAATTTGAATCTAAAATCTCCACCTGGATTTACAGAATTGCCATAAATCGGTCATTGAACCATAAGAAAGAGGAAATTATCGAGAATGTTTGGTAAAATTAGTCTAAAAGAGGAGAGTGAAGGTGAAGAGGCTACAAAGGAAATGATAGCTCAAGCTACTACCAACAAATTACCACTTGAGCACTTGTTTTTTGTGTCAATATATTGAGCTGACTCATTGATTTTATTAGTGGAGCTGATCGGTATCGAACCGACGACCTCTTGTCTGCCAGACAGGTGACGGTAATTTTTAATTAACTTTGTAACTCTATAATAAACAACTTAACTGCGTGTGGCTGCTGTATTTAAATCGCTTAATTTTATTCTCAAAATCTTCACCATTCTCACCAAAAGTGGCAAGAATTGGCAAGGTGGGAAAAACACTTGATAAAATTAGATTTATCTTTTAATATTAAATGCGAAGTGTCCAAAATGTTTTGAAGACATACTTCTGGGACTATCTTTTTATTCATCTGTATCTTTCAAACTGATGTTCCCCGGAGCCAATATTATCCAAAACCACAAAGTTCTTCTCCATAATGCCTTCCCGCAGCACACCATCCATCACTACCACGGAATTGTCGATTCCAAGTTGTGGAGTGTATATTTTTGCTATGGGATTGGTTGGAATTTGGATTTTGTGGGAAGATGAGTCATGTTCGACTTGTTCAAAGTGATCAT
>JAUVVT010000009.1 GCA_030604505.1 bacterium
TATGGGGAGAAAATATTAATATGAAACATAAAGAAACAATGACCTCGCGGGAGCGTACTTTAAAAGCTCTCAATCACGAAATCCCTGACCGTGTCCCAATTGACCTTGGAGGATTTCAAACAGGTATTCATAAAAGAGCTTATGAAGATTTGCTTATATTTTTAGGAATTGAAGATAAAATAAAGATTCTTGATCCTATTCAGCAGCTTGCTGTTCCATGCGAAGATGTTCTTCGGCGCTTCAGCGTTGATACCCGCTATATATGTGCACACGGACCCGATAGTTTTAATAGTACCATTGAGCAAAATACAAGGGACGGTAAACTCTGGTATGATTTAAAGGATGAATTTGGTGTCGTATGGTCAATGCCCGATGACCAGCAGCTGTATATGGATATATCCCATCATCCGCTTAAAGATGCCGCGATTGAAGACATACAAAATTATCCATTCCCAAACGGCAGCGACCCGACACGTTTCACAGGTGTAAGAGAAAAAGCTCTGAAAATGCATCAAGATACCCCTTATGCTATCTGTACCTCCATAGGAGGTGTTGTATATGAGATATGTTGGTATATGAGAGGACTTGAGCAGTGGTTTATTGATTTAAAGATACACCCAACGTTCTGCGAAGCCCTGCTTGATAGAACACTTAATTTTTGGATGGATTTTTATACAGGATTTATGAAAGAAATTGGAGACCTTATAGATGTTGTAATGATAGGCGATGACCTGGCAGGGCAGGGGGGACCGCTCTTTTCCCCGAAGATATACCGCAAGATAGTTAAGCCGCGGCAGAAGAAACTTGTACAGCATATCAAATCGCTGACCGACGCAAAAATCTGGTATCATACCTGCGGTTCGTGTTACGAATACATTGCTGATCTTATTGACAATGGAGTCGATATTCTCAATCCTGTTCAGATAGGTCTGGTCAATATGGAACCGCAGAAACTTAAAAAAGAATTCGGAAACCGGATTGTTTTCTGGGGTGGTGGCATTGACACACAGCATGTTCTGCCTTTTGCGGAACCAGAGGAAATAAAGCAACACGTGCGAAAGAATATTGAATATTTTAAACCGGGAGGCGGCTACGTCTTTAACAATGTTCACAATATTCAGGTTGGAATCCCCTCGGAAAACATAGCAGCAATGTTCGATGCAGCGTATGAATTCGGATTTTATGAGTGAAATTACTTTAACCAGTGAGTTTATTTCCATTCCATACGAAATCGTGTTAAGTTTTGTCTTGACTTTTGGAGGGCAGTATGCTATTTTTCTTAAAAGAAAATGAGGCAGATAGACTAAAAAGTTTATCTTTTTAACATGTATGTTAAAGTAGATGAATTTATAGTACATTTTTATTCCACAGTCCTATAGGGGCAGCCCTCGGGTTGTCCTTTTTTAAGTTTTACTTTCTTATTACCTCATCTTGAAAACAGAGAATACAATATTTCCTGCCATGTGTGGGTTCTTTGGATTACTTATCTGAATGAGATGCTTCTTGTATAAAAGAAGTTACCGTAGCTTTACTATTCTTGTCTTTTTCAGAAAAGAAACAAATAATGATATGGAGAATTAGATGACTTCAAAGGAGAGAGTTATAAATGCGTTGGAATTTAAAGAAGCAGACAGGGTTCCAGTTGCGGAATGGGGGATAGACCATGATACTTGTGAACAAGTTCTTGGGCGCAAAACATTCTGGAGGTCTAAGGCAGAAATAACAAAGGCACTCTGGGAAGGCAGAAGAGATGAGGTTGTAGAAAGTTTTAAAAATGATCTGATTGAAGTAATAGACAAACTCGACCAGGACATGATACCCGCAATTCTTGTTCCACCAAAAGGGCTCAAACCCCAAAAGGTGAAAAATCTTGACGATGAAACATGGGAAGATGAATTTGGTCAGATTTGGAAATATTCCGCCGGAAGCGATTGTATACTTCTCATAGAAAGACCTGTCAAAAATATTAGTTCTGTTGAAGATATTTATAAATTATTCGAGACGGAAATCGCTGAAAGATGCGGTTTTAGAATAAAGGGAAAAACAGGGAATAGATATAAGCTGGAGCTTGATGATGAATCGAGATTGGAAATGGTAAGGCATGTTGTAAAAGAAAGAGGGGATACAAAGTTTATCTTTGGCAGGGGTTTTGAAGAAGCTAACGGGGGCACAGAGCCGCTTTATTTTACAGAATTTGAAGAACCATGGATATTTTTTGGAGGCGGAGTAGATAATTATTATATAAATATAGCCTTACAGCCTGATGTAGTCAGAGAAGCTTCCGACCTGTGTGCACAGATGAATCTGGCTACTGCAAAAACATTCATAAATGAAGGAGTTGATGCAATTGCACCGGGGGGAGATTTTTCAAACAGCAGTGGGCCGTTAATCTCTCCAAAAAGTATAAGAGAGATATTCCTGCCCGGAATGAAAGAAGTCAGCAATTTAGGTCATAAAAATGATGTAAAAGTTCTTACTCACAACTGCGGAAACAATTGGCAGATAGTGGATATGCTGGTAGAAACAGGGTATGATGCATGGCAGTCAATTCAGTCGAAGACAGGTGATATGGATATGAAACGACTAAAGGAAATGTATGGTAATAAAATTGCCCTCTGGGGAGGAATTAATATTGAATCCCTGTATGACGGGACTGCCGAAGAAAATATTTATGATGTGCTGTATTCACTAAAATACGCTGCCCAGAATGGTGGGTTTATTGCAGGAACAAGCAACAGCGTTTGTTTTGGTATCTCTTATGATAATTATATGACCTGTCTGGATACCATTCGTAAATATGGAGATTATCCTCTACAAATAGATAAGATAAACAAAAAAATATCTGAATTGGAAAAATAAAAAGTAAACTAACAAAATTTAAAAAAGGGGTGTATTATGTGTCATATGAAATGTAATAATGAAGAAAATAAGAGTATTTTGACTCGCAGAAATTTTATAAAGGGTGCAACTGGGGGCACTTTATTGGGAGCATCACTGTTTTCTCATACTTCAAGAACAAAAGCTTCAAGTAACGCAAGAAGTACTATGTTAGAAGGCCCGGCTTCCCGATACGTACCGAAAATTAAAGCAGCTTTCGTAAGAAGAAAGGAAGAATATGGTATGAGATGGCCCGGTGCGGTTTACGATGGTGAAGCGGCGATACGGCACTACCACCAGCAAATTGAGATTGCCGGCAAAAAGTATGGTGTAAATATGAATATTCGTCAAATACCACTCTATTCATTAGAAGAGACAGAACGGTGGGTGACGGAAGCAAAGGCAGAAAACCCGGATGGACTATTTTTCGTTGTGCTTGACAGACAGGAACACTCTTGGCCATCGGCTTTCAAGGTTCTTGAAAGCAATATACCTACAGTAGTGTTTTCCCCGGTTGGCACTGCCTTTACGACAAACACTACTCATGCGGATGCTATGAATAAAGGATTTATTTGCTCAACAGATGATTTCACTCAAGCCGAGTCTGGTATAAAAATGTTAAAGGCAGGGGCAAAACTTCGTGAAACGAAAGTCGTTGTATTAAGAGGTAAGGAAAGAAAGAATGCTGAAATCAAACATTTCGGAACGAAATTAATTTATGTTCCCGCTAAAAGTTTTCTTGATGAATATAATAAAACACCCATCACCGCTGAAATCAGGCAGATGGCTGAGAATTATGTTAAAAATGCAAAGCAGATGACAGGTTCAACGATGCAGGATGTATTGAATGGAATCAAAAGCTATCTTGTTGCAAAAAATATAATTGAGCGTGAAGGGGCTGATGCCATTACTATGGATTGTCTTGGTGCTCTGGGGAAGACAAAAGTAAGTTTACCGTGCATAGCCTGGTCAAGACTTAATGATGAAGGAGTACCGGCAGCATGTGAGGCAGATTTGACTGCGGTAACGACACACTGTCTTGTACAGTATCTCTTCGATAGACCGGGATATCAGCAAGACCCTGTCCCTGACACATCTAAAAGAAGTCTCATTGGTGCACACTGCTCTTGCCCAACCCGATTGAATGGATTTTCTGAGGCGCCGGAGCCTTATTATCTCACCTTCCATCACGGAAAGCGAGATGCAGTGCCAAAAACAATATGGAAAGTGGGACAAAGAGTAACAGTAATTGATGTCGTCTTTAACCAAACAGACGGCAACAGAAGAAATTTCGCCCATAGATTCCCGATAGATAAAGAAGATAAACGCCCCGAGATGATTATTTCATCTGGGGAGGTCATCGAAAATATCTCTGTTCCGCCATCAGGCGGCTGCGTTGTTTCTGTCAATATAAAACTGGATGGCATCGATGATCCTTCAGATGTTCTCGCCTATCCTGGTTTTCATCAGCTCTTCTTTTATGGTGACTATAAAAGGGAACTTCAGGACTATTGCAGACTTTTCAATATTCGGCCATTGGTGATATAGCATCTCTGCAATTTACAATTTGCGATTTACGAATGACAATTTAAGAATAGAGAGCGAGAAATACACATAACAAGTGAGGTTTATAATGATTAAAAAAATAATTTTCCCGGTTTTATTTATTTTAATTTTTCTTTTTAATACAATGGGTGAGACTCCTGAACCTTTTATACAATCCGATAAAAAACCCGATTATGTATTCGAAATGATTGACCCGCTGTATAGAGAAACAGATGTAAGTAAACTAATTTCAATTAAGAATGAAAATGATATTATTGAAAAAAGGACTAAGCTTATTCAATATATATGGAAAGGAAGAGGTTTTCCGTATTCTAAAATGCCCAGCAACATTAAAAAAGATATTAAGGATGAAAAATACAATGATATGGAAAATCTCGAAAAAATCGATAAATTAACGGTTTCTATGGAATATGGCTTTAAATCCATTGTTTATCTCTTTCACCCAATCAATAATAAAAACAAACTAATACTTTATCATCAGGGACATTCAGATTTATTAGGAAAAGATGCCATCCAGTATTTTTTAAATAAAGGTTATACTGTATTGGGATATTTAATGCCGTTAAAAGGAATAAATGTCAAACCTGTTGTTGAGCTGCCGTTATTCGGAAAAATAAAAATGATAGAACATAACTACATGGAATTGATGAAGTCTGACAGCTTTTCACCGATTAAATTATTTATGGAGCCAATCACGGTTGCTTTGAATTATGCACTAAAAGAATATGGTTTTAGTCCAGTTTATATGACAGGTATCTCCGGAGGAGGATGGAGCACTACTTTATATTCTGCCCTTGATACAAGGATTTTAAAGAGTTACCCTGTTGCGGGAACACTGCCGATATATATGCGAATAAAGAGAGATTGGGGGGATTATGAACAGATTGAGCCTGAAATGTACCGTATTGCAAACTATCTCGAATTATATATTCTCGGTTCCTATGGGGATTCCCGCAAACAGTTTCAGATGTTGAATAAATATGACAGCTGTTGTTTTGCAGGAATAAAATATATATTGTACAAAGAGAAAATGAAAACAACTGTATCTCGCTTGGGAAAAGGGTCTTTTGATATATTTCTTGATGATTCTCATAAAGAACATAAAATATCCAATATCGTATTAAATATAATATACAATGATATTGAAAACCAGAAGTAGAATTTGAAAATCCAAATCTCTTTTTTATGTTTCGTCGTTTTTTTATATTTTTAAGCAGTATTATCAGATTACAGAACTTTTAAAGAATCAAATATTGATTAAAAATAATTACAGGGACCCGACACGGCATGTTCTTACATTCAGATTGTCTTATTTCTTTATATGCAAAACAACTGGAATATCACCCCATGCTGTGGGTGGAGTAAAACTAACTGTGCCATTGGTCAGTTGTCCGGCATCTTCACTATCGCCAGTGAATGGATGATACCACTCTGCATTGAGCTTGCCATTAATTCCTGCTGTCTTGAGTGTAAAGGGCTTTGCGTTGTTCAGAAACACAATGTATTCCTTACCCGGATTTGCAAGACAATGTCCTTCATTTACCAGTTCATCTGCAGGCTTCATCAGCCAGTAGTTTGTGTTTTCAAAGAAGTTCCGCAAATTTTTAAAATATGCATATCCCGGCGGTATCTCTTCAGGACGGATAATATCCCATGCCGTATAGGTATAATAATAAGCAATATATCCACCAGCCAAACAAATCTCCCATGCCCTTCTGGTAACTTCTTCTGGCTCTTGAACAACCCTATATGTATAATCATCAATACCTTTCAGACCGTGTTCGTATCCAAACTCAACATTGACCACGGGCCAGGCATTCAGATTACGCTGTTCAAGTATCACACGATGCCATTCTTTATGCTGCTGGTCGGAACGGAAATCGAGCAGCCCGTTATATGCCCCAATGTCGTAAGCTTTATTATCATCATGGTTGGTTATCATGCGGTCGTAAGGGTCGCATTCACGTATCAAGCGAAACCGGCTGAGCTTATATTCGAGGTTTTTCTCATTATGTGCCTCCTTTGAAAAATCCCAAACTACATTTGGATACGCAGCATAGCGGGCTATAATCCATTTGAAGTACAAATCATCCTCCTCGCTCCCAATTTCAGGCCAATTGACCATCTTGTTGTAAACTTTTATCATTATATGGGCTATAATACCCCGTTGATATAACGCATCCATCATACGATCATAATGCTGCCAATATGCCAGATTAAAGCGGTCGTGCACAGGATTTTCATTACTTCCTTTCCAAGCGTACATAGGCGGTGGACCATAATCTTCGTTTGATGTTTTCCCTTTACGCCATTTTGTATCATGTGCGTATGCATTGAGAATTATATGATTGAATCCATTTGTTTTCAACCTATCCAGAAATTTGTTGATTGTGGGCAGATTGTTATCTTCCATATCAAGAGCCCACAGCCAGTCACATTCATATCCCATAAGGAAATATCGTGTTCCATCCTCAAAAACAAAGTGATATGGATGTTCTGAATCAACAAGCAGACCGCCGTGAACATTCGGATTGTCATTTGGTACGCACGAGAATGAAACACTTTTTCCGTCTAACTTGGGATCATCCGATTTTGTCTCCAGCGACCACATACCTTCAATGTACGGTGCAATACGTACCTTCCATGTATTATCGCCGTCATAAAAACCAAGACTAATAAATTCCACACTTCCCGGACCCTTCACTGTCGCAGTAAAATCCACATCAAAGGAATTATTATGTTTATTATTACTTTTAAAAGTAAAATCGTACGGCTGCCATTTTGGTATTTGGGTTTGCTTGGGGGCACAAGAAGATATGACCGTCATTAAACTCAAGATAGTCACGGGTAAAATATATATAATTCTTCTTTCCAAAAGAAATTTGACCATCTTTTTAGAGAAAAGATTTGACCCTTTTCCCCGAAGTTTATCGTTCATATTATAACTCCTTGATTTAAGTGGTCATAAGGCAAACAGTCATTTTACATAATTTGTGGAAATAATAAAAAGTGGGGATAATTGTATTATTAAGATACAACCATCATATCAGATAATCAAGAAGATTTCTTAAATTTTTTTGAATTAAATATTGATAGTTTTATTTTTGTATAGTATCTTAAAAGTAATAATTTAAATTAATGAATTTTTAAAAGGATTTCATATTATGAGAAGAAATATAATTCTATGTGTTTTTTCTTTTTTCAAAAGTTATACATGTTAATAAAAAATATGGAGGATTAAAATCATGAGTAAAAAAATAAACCGAAGAGATTTTATCAAAACCGGTACAGTCACTGGATTGGCTGCAACAATGAGCAGAAATATCCGTTTGTTTGGTAAAGATGACAGAAAGGTTAGACTGGGATTTTTGGGACTTGGGAATCAAGGAACCAGCCTGTTAAAAATGTGTTTATCGATGGAAGATGTGGAAGTTCTGGCTCTAAGTGAGATTAACAATGAAAAATTGCGTAATGCCCAAGATCTGGTTGAGAAGTCCGGCAGAAAAAGACCCGAGGGCTATCCGGGAGAAGAAGATTATCAAAAGTTAGTAACCCGAGATGATTTAGACGGAGTTTTTGTCGCAACTCCATGGCTGTGGCATACTCCTATGACAGTTGCTACAATGAGAGCTGGTAAATACTGTGCACCCGAAGTATGGGGAGCTTCTTCTATACAGGAATGCTGGGACCTTATAGAAGCTTACGAGGAGACTGGTATGCCTTGTATGATGTTGGAAAACCATTGTTACGACCGCAGTAATATGGCAGTGCTAAAAATGGTAAGGGAAGGATTATTTGGAGAATTAATACACGGTGAATGTGGTTATTGTCATGATCTCCGCGGCATTAAATTTAATCCCGGGGTACAATTTGGTCCCGGGGCAAGGGGGGAAGCCGAATGGAGAACATATCATTCTATAAATAGGAATGGAGATTTGTATCCAACTCATGGGCTCGGTCCTATTGCAAACTGTTTTGACATAGACAGAAGCAACAGAATGGTTACTTTAACATCCACAGCAACTAAATCTCGGAGCTTACAGGAATATATTATTAACCAGGTTGGAAGAGATCATCCCAATGCTAAAATAAAATTCAAACTCGGCGATATTGTTACCACAGTAATAAAATGCCAGAATGGTGAAACGATTATGATCAACCATGATACGAATTTACCCCGTCCCTATTCTAATATTTATGTAATTCAGGGAACAAAAGGTATCTGGATGGAACACAGAGCTTTAGTTAATGCAATATATTTAGATGGAAAAAGTCCTGAAGAACATAAATGGGAGCCTTTTGACAAATATTATCCCGAATACGAACATCCATTATGGCAGAATTTTCTTAACGAGGGAGTAAGGGGAGGACACGGAGGAGCAGGTTACCTGAAATCCCGTGCTTTTGTAGAATGCGTAAAGAGGAAAATACCGACTCCTATTGACGTTTACGATACTGCTGCATGGATAGCGGTATCTCCCCTTTCGGAAGAATCGATTGCAAAAGGGAGCGCACCGGTTGAATTCCCCGATTTTACTCGCGGAATGTGGATGAAAAATAAACCTATTTTTGGACTAACGGGAGAATATTAATATGATTTGCACTTCTGTCACCCTATGCCTTTGTGCCTTTTCTACTTAATAATTTAAAGGATTAAGAAAATGAGTAAAATTATAAATAGAAGAAATTTTATTAAAGCCGGTGCTGCTGCAGGATTGGCTTTGACGATGATTGACAATATTCATTTGAGCGGTGAGGATGATAAAAAAGTACGGTTGGGATTTATCGGTGTTGGCGGAAGGGGAACCAGTCTGCTTAAAACTACTCTAAATATGAAAAATATTGATATACCTGCTGTTTGTGATATTAATACTGATAATCTTTCAAGAGCGCAAGATATAGTCGTGAAATCCGGGAATAAAAAACCGGAAGGATATTCGAAAGGTGAGGAGGATTTTCGGAGAATGTTGTTAAGAGATGATTTGGATGGTGTTATCATCGCTACTCCATGGGAATGGCATACACCTATGGCTGTATGCGGCATGAAATCAGGCAAATAAGTTGGCGTTGAGGTGCCGGCTGCAATTACCACAGAACAGTGTTGGAATCTGATTAATGCGTATGAAGAAACCGGAAGCCCCTGTATGATGCTGGAAAATTGGTCATTCCGCAGGGATAACCTGGCAGTCTTGAAAATGATTAGACAGGGCTTATTCGGGGAAATAGTCCATTGTCATTGTGCTCATTCGCACGATTGTATTGACCACTGGTTCTTCAACACAAATGGAGAAATGCGATGGGGCGGTGAATATTTGCTTAAGCGTAATTGCGACCAGTATCCAACTCACAGCCTTGGACCGGTTATCAGCTGGATGGACATTGGCTGTGGGGATTATTTCGAATATATTACATCTACAGCCACAAGGTCTATCGGCATCAATGCATATTTTAAAAGAAAATTTACACCTGAACATCCAAATGCCAAAAGAAAATATAAACAGGGCGACATTGTTACATCCACTATTAAGACAGTTAAAGGAAATACTGTTATTATAAACTATGATATGCAGTTGCCCAGACCATACGATAACTGATGGATGATACAGGGAACCCTGGGCATATATAACGAGCAAAGAAACGCAGTCTATCTCACAGGAAGAAGTCCGGAGTATCATGAATGGGAGTCTTTTGAACCATATCAGGAAAAATATGAACACCCGTGGTGGCAGGCAATGAAAGACAAATCCGGAAAGTTTGGACACGGAGGAACTGATTATCTTGAACTTCAAAAATTCATAGATGCTGTAAGGAAGAAAACACAAACGCCCATCGATGTTTATGACTCGGTCATAATGAGTTCTATTATTCCGCTTTCGGAGGAATCTATTGCTCAGAATAGTTCGCCGGTGCAGTTTCCCAATTTTACGCGCGGAAAATGGAAAACGAAAAAACCAACATTTGCTATTTAATAATACTGACTAATCACTAATTCCATTTTATATGATATATGAAATCACAGAAACAGTCACTTTTACTTTTCAATCCTTGTTACACCTGCACATACGGGCATAGATTCTGCTAAAAAAAGTATTCGGTGATGTTTTCCTATTATACAAAGAATTCTACAAGTTAATTCACATTTAATAAATTGATTATCTCTTGCATAGATAAATTCTTTCCCTTCAATTTAAAGAGGAGGAAAAAATGAGTAAAAAAATGAATAGACGCAAATTTATTCAGTCAGCCGCATCAGCAGGCTTTCTTTTGAATCTAAACAAACCGGCTAAAACATCAAATAGTAACAAAACAGTCCGTTGGGGAATTATTGGTGTGGGAAATCGGGGTACAAGATTCTTAATAGATATGCTAAAAATTGATGAACTGGAGTTTCCTGCTATATGTGACATCAACGCCGATAGATTGAATCAGGCAATAGATATCGTAAAGAAAAGTAAAAATTACACACCCGAAGGATATTCAGGGAATCCCTACGACTATCGCCGCTTATTGCAGAGAGATGATATAGATGCAATACTTATTGAAACTCCCAAAAGATGGCACGCTCGTATGTCAATTGATGGTCTCAACGCCGATAAACATGTCCTGACCGACGTGCCCGGTGCATACACGATTAAAGAATGCTGGGACCTTGTAGAAGCAAAACAAAGAAGCGGAAAAGTATACATGCTGGCTGAAAACTGCTGTTATTACCAGCAGTGCTTGGCAATACTCAATATGGTTGGCAAGGGGATTTTTGGTGATACGACTTATGCCGAATGCGGCTATATTCATGAAATTCGGCGATTGATGTTTAAACCTGATGGTTCGCTCACATGGCGCGGAGAGATAGAGCGGGACCTTGTCGGAAACATTTATCCAACACATGGAATAGGACCGGTAGCACAGTGGATGGGGATAAATCGAGGTGACCGGTTTGAATCTCTCGTTTCAATGTGTACAAGCCATGGCAGCTTGAAAGAATACGCTGTGGAAAATTTCGGGGGTGACCACCCCTCTTCAAAGATTAACTATGCTGCAAGAGATATGACCATGACATTAATCAAAACAGCCAAAGGAAAAATTATTAATCTCCAGTTCGACCAGGTATCTCTTCGTCCACATCCAACAACAACGCACTTTTATCTGCAGGGAACAAAAGGTGCTTTTAAAGATGAAGATAAGGAACAAAAAATCTATATAGATGGCAGATCAAAAGCAAATACATGGGAACCTTTATCGAAATACATACAGGAATATGATAGTCCAATCTGGCAGCGCTGGAAAGAACAGTCAGCTGATTCGGGCCACGGAGGTGTGGACATATTCGCCGTTTATCATTTTCTGGATTCTGTTCAAACGGGAAAACCTGCTTTTATAGATGTATATGATTCAGCTGCATGGTCTGCCATAATACCTTTATCTGCCAAGTCAATCGCTGAAGGCGGAACAGTCCAGAAAATCCCGGACTTTACAAAAGGTATGTGGAAAAATAGAAAAATGTTATAAAAACTATTTCAACCTTAATAAGCGGGAAACATAAAAACAGAAAAGGTGAATATGGTATTCAGAAAGTTTTATTCAACTCATTTATTTATAACAGGAATCCTTTTGGTTTTGGCATTCAACACAGGATGTTCCAAATCCAAAGAATCAAACAGTACAAAGCTGTCAGCACTGAAGATTATATCAGCGCTTGGTGTCAAAGACAATCCTGAAAGCCCTTTTTATATTCAATTAAATGACCTTCCTCATCCATCAAACCAAAAGTTTAACAATCTTCCGATAGGGATTTTTGACTCAGGCACAGGTGGATTAACAATACTCGAAGCAATGCTAAATATTGATGAATTTAATAATGATTCAGATGTTAGAACAATTACAGGAGACGGCGTGCCCGATTTTACCGATGAAAAATTTGTTTATTTTGGTGATATGGCAAACATGCCTTACGGAAACTATCCTTCTGTGGAACGTGCCGATTTTTTGGCTGAATTATGTTTAAAAGACGCATTGTTTCTTCTGGACAATCAATACAACCTATCTGTTAATTTGTCCGACATAAAAAAGAAATCGTCAGTTAAAACCATTGTAATCGCCTGCAATACAGCAACTGCTTATGGTAAGAAATACATTGAAGAAATGATAGATTGTCTGGATCTGGAAATAGATGTAGTAGGTGTGATAGAATCAGGTGCAGAAGGAGCCATCGAAAACTTTGATAAAAAAGAAAATGGCACTGTTGGAGTAATGGCAACAGTAGGAACGGTTCTTTCCGAGAGTTATCCAAGGACATTGAGAGAAAAAATCAAAAATAACGGTTATACTGGTGAGATAGACATTGAACAGCAGGGTTGTTTTGGGCTTGCCGGTGCTATTGATGGAGACGTGAGTTTTATTGACCATAATTGGAAAAATAAAACATTACGAAATGAATATCTCGGACCCTCCTTAAAAAACAAGCAATATAAAATCAAAAAAGAACTCCTTCCTCTTTATAATTTCGTAAAGGATGACTATGAACTCTTAATTCAAAAAAATAATGAAGAACTTATTGATATTCAGATAAATTCAGTCAGAAATTATGTGAGGTTTTATGTAACTGAATTGGTTACAAAAATTACAGAACAAAAACTGAATCCTCCTCTGCGCGTAATCATTCTTGGATGCACTCACTTTCCTTATGTTGAAAATGAAATCACCGAACATTTGGAGTACTTTTCAGAATATCAGGATAAAAACGGTAATAGACCTTTCCATGGATATCTGTCTGAAAAGGTTAATCTAATTGATCCTGCAAAACTAACCGCAAGAAAAACTATGACCCTGTTGATTAATAAAGGGATATTGAGTCATATCGGCGAAACAAAAAATGAATTCTATATAAGCTGTCCAAATAAAGAACACACTGGAGCTGAATCAATCCAAAACGGCAGTTTCACCTATGATTATAAATACAGTAGAAAACCATTCTATTTATTTTCTGAAAAAAATTTACTTCCGCCTATTTATGTATTACGTGTTCCAATGACTTGGCAAACTCTGAATTCTACCGCAATTATGCAAATTCAAGAGCGTCTTCCTTCAACATTCGAAGCAATGATTGGATTTAACCACAGCAGTCCACCATAAAAATTTTATGACAAAAATTCAAAAGATTAATATGAATCAAAAAATAAGAATAATCACTACTGTCCCAATATTAACCAAATAAATTTAATTGGTTAAGATTGTTGACATATGAGATTTTGCAATTAAATTGTGTAAGTGCTTGTAAAAGCGTGATTTTTTCAAAAGGGATGACACTCAAAA
>JAUVVT010000441.1 GCA_030604505.1 bacterium
ATTAATATTTAAATAAAAAGCAAAGCTAAACATACGTATAAATCATAGAATCAAAGATATGCAAATTTTAGGAATAGCAAAATATGAATTTCTGCTTTTAAGACGGACAATACGTTTTAAATTAGTAATCATTCTTTATGTTATAATAATCGAATTAATTAACCTTGTAATTGCCGCTAAGAATCAAAACGGTGGAAGCCCCATGATTACTTCACTTCTCGGATTTTCCCCGTACGTATCCGCTTTTTTCTTTTCATTTATTTCTGCCTTTATTATACCATTTATAGTCGGAAACTTCCTCACAGACGACAAAAAGACACGAGTAAAAGAAATCATTTACTCCAAACCTATCTCAGACATAAAATACATTTTCGGAAAATTTATCGGTTCAACATATGCATTAATAATTATTTGTTTGCTCACAATGTTCCTCTCTTCAGTTATTCAGATATCAATAGCCGTCAGACCCTACAAACTTTATCCATATATAACTTCGTTTCTCCTTATCTGTTTACCTACAATCATTTTTATTACTGGGTTTGTTTACGCTTTAAATTTCATAATTAAAAATCGCTTCCTGGTATTTTTGACAGTGGTGGGATTTTCAATTCTTTCAATATTTATAATCGGTGAAAAAATATACAGACTTTTCGACTTTGCTGCAATAACCCTTCCTCTTAATCCGTCTGACATCATGGGCTACGGAAACATAGATCAAGAAATAATTCAGAGAATTGCATATACATTCCTCGGTCTGTCTTTAGTGTTTTTGTCTGCAGTATTTCCGTTCCGCCTTTCCGGAATTAGATATTTACGCATTAAGATGCTCATCATTTCCACTGTAACTGCTCTTATTCCCGTTTTTCTTTTTATGATTATTTTAAATGACTATTCTAAAGATAAACAAATAAGACTAAATACATTGCAAGCGCATGACAAATATTTAGAATTTCCTGTTATTGAAGTTCCTCATTATGATATGAATATAACACTTTTCCCTTCAAAACATCGAATGAAAGCGGATGTAAAGATGAATATATTATTTCCAGAAGATAAGAAAGTGAGTAAATTAGTTTTTGTTTTGAATACAGGATTAAAAATTAATAACATTACAGATGAGAATGGACTTGATTTACCATATAACCGAGAATATTCCATTCTTGCTATAAATGTGGAAAAATTTAATAATCCCCCAAAACAGATAAATATCTCTTATGAAGGTTCTATAAATGAAAACAGTTTCTACCTGCTTGATGAAACAAAAGAGAAAATATATCTTGAATTTTCCAGTTTCAGAATTCCCCAGTTAAGATGGAATGTTGGAGAATGCTCATCATGGATTGGCACCGGCAGTATATTTCTTATTCCTGAATCGAGGTGGTATCCTGTTCCAGGTGCTGACTATAGGGAGAGAGTAAAAATATCAAAACCTGTGAATTTTTCCACTGCCAATATTTCCGTTACTATCCCAGAAAAATACAAAGTTATAACTCAAGGTTCACTTATTAATACTAAAAATGAAGATAATAGAATAATTTATTCTTATAAAACAGACATCCCTGTCCCTCAGTTTTCAATAAATGCAGGCGAATATATAGTAAAACATACTTGCGTTGACAGTATCGATTTTTATGCATATTACAGCCCACAACATAAACGGCATGCTGAATTTTTTGCAGATACAAGCAGCATCATTCAGGAAACTATTAAAGAACTTAAAGATTGGATAGAAACAGAAACTACGTTAAAATATCCATATCCCTCATTTTCTCTTGTTGAGGTTCCTATCGATTTCAGAACATATTTTGAAGCCTACGAAGATTTTAATCCGAAGGTTCAGCCGGGCATTGTTATGATTTCTGAAAACAATATTAACCTATTAGGTGTTCAATATGTCAATTATTTTAATGCCGATAAAAACCGTGCAAGAAGAAGTGGAGATGAATTAAATATATCAGATAGAAAGAAATTTTACTTTAAAAAATACCTGGCATCAAATCTTGCTAATACTGGTATATTTGGTGGAAAAGATGGTAACGAAATGGATTGGGGATCATATTTTTTAAATATCATCACAGAATACTGGGGATTTCAAATAGGCTGTCAAGACAGGTTATCAAGTTTAATCAGGAAAGGCATTAACAGGCAGATACCTCAATTTCTAAATGCAGATGGTGATGAAATATTTCCTATTAGTATAAATAAGATTCTCAAAGCAATTGAAGCAAAACCGCTCATTGAATTCTCACCTAAAGAAGATGGAATACTTTATAATAGCGTTATGAAGTTAAAATGTCCTGCTATCATAAAATGCTTCTGTCAGGAAATTGGTGAAGAAAAATATAAAGAAATTATATTGAAATTTCTTGAAAAATATAGATATAAAAATCCCTCCTTTGAAGATTTTAAACGCTTTGCGGAAGAAATTTCCGGGAAGAACTTTGATAATTTTTTCCATCAATGGTTTGAGACAATAGACCTTCCGGGATATACCATTACAAAAGCTGAAAGCTACCCTTTGGAAACTAATAAAATGGAAAATAAGTATCAAATGATAGTAAGAGTCAGGAACTGGGAAGAAGGTCGTGGAAATATCAAAGTTCACTTCAAAACAGAAAAAGATGATATTTATAGA
>JAUVVT010000309.1 GCA_030604505.1 bacterium
CCAAATTTATATTATTTTTAAAAAAATTTACTTTTTGACTTAATTTTTTATCGACAGAATTTTAAGAAACTTTAAACAATTATTACTTTTTCTTAAAAATTATGTTAATTAAATTTATGCAAGATTTATGCCAATAAAATATTTTTTTTAAAATCAATGAATTAATTAAAATTAAACTATTGATTTTTAATTCTTTTTAATATCGTTTTT
This sequence comes from bacterium, assembly GCA_030604505.1. Taxonomy (GTDB): domain Bacteria; phylum SM23-31; class SM23-31; order JAUVVT01; family JAUVVT01; genus JAUVVT01. Next base: position 211 of record JAUVVT010000309.1, read on the forward strand.
ATACATTTTATTAAAATCATTATTTATATTAATACTGTGAAATTTGACACATTTTACTCTTTTTGCATAAATCTCTAATATTTTAAATTTTAACAGATAAATTGACACGGGGTCCCCGGAGTTGCAATGATAAAAGAAACAGTTATCACATACTATTAATTTGATTTGAATAAATAATTATTATTTAAGATTTTAATAATAATCCGTAATTTGCAGAATTTTATAACCTTCTACAATAGAAAGAAATAAATCCGGAAAACATTATATGTTCAGTGGAAAATTTTTCCTGAAATTAGAAATAAGGTAGAAATTTTTGGCAGGCTATTTAATCATTTTCTTCAGCTGATAAAGTCTGTTTAATGCTTCTATTGGTGATAATTTATCAGGATTGGTTTTTTTTAACTCTTCTACTATAAGACTTTCATCAGCAGAGAATAGATTTACCTGATATGTTTTTGTTTTTTGTATTTCTTTTTCATTCACAGCCAGTTTTGGGTACTGGTCGGGCGTGAGCTCATTTGCTTCCAAATTATTAAGTATTTCCTTTGACCTTTCAATTATCTCTTTGGGTATTCCAGCCATTTTTGCCACCTGAATACCATACGAATGGTCACATCCTCCTTTTTCAACCTTTCTTATAAATATTATAGAATCCCCCCATTCTTTTACTAATACATTATAGTTTTTAACTCTTGGGAAAATCCTTTCCATTTCTGTTAATTCGTGATAATGGGTTGCAAAAAGTGTTTTTGCAGCGACCCTTGAACAATTATGGATGTATTCTGTTGCTGCCCATGCAATTGATAATCCGTCAAAAGTGCTGGTGCCTCTTCCTATTTCGTCAAGAAGAATCAATGATTTAGGTGTAGCATTGTTTAATATGGTTGCCAGTTCGTTCATCTCTACAAGAAATGTGCTCTCTCCACGAGCGACATTATCATTTGCCCCGACACGAGTAAATATTCTGTCAACAATGCTTATCTCGGCACGTTTAGCAGGAACAAAGCTCCCCAACTGCGCCATTAGAACAATTAGACCTATCTGTCTGAGATAAGTAGACTTACCCGCCATATTTGGTCCGGTTATTATGTGTATCTGCTCATTCTTAGGGTCCATATTCAGGTCATTCGATATAAATCGTTCTCCGGGTGGAAGCAGCTTTTCAACTACAGGATGCCTTCCCCCTTCAATAAATATTTTATCTCCGTCATTAACCGAGGGTTTATTGTAATTATTCACATCCGCAGCAACCGCAAATGAACATAAGCAATCAATTAAGGAAATTTGTCTGGCATTGTTTTGAATATTTTCTGTCTTTATGGCAATATCTTTCCTAAGTCCCTGAAAAATCTCATATTCAAGGGATTTCATCTTTTCTTCGGCATTTAATACCTTTTCCTCATATTCTTTTAGTTCGGGTGTTATAAACCTTTCAGCGTTAACAAGCGTCTGTTTTCTTATATAATCAGGTGGAACCTTCGCAAAATTTGGTTTAGTTACCTCGATATAATAGCCAAATACCTTGTTGTAATCTACCTTAAGAGAATTTATACCTGTTTTTTCTCTTTCCTTGGACTGCATTTCTGCAATCCATTTTTTACCGGAAAAAGATATTTCAAATAATTCATCAAGCTCCCGGTTATATCCCTTTTTGATTATACCGCCGTCAGTAATCTGCAGCGGCGGTTCGGGGACTATGGCTCTGTCAATCTCATCAGCTACATCCGACAAATCTACCAGATTATTATTTATCTCTTTGAAATAAATGGAATTTACATCCTTAATTATATTCTTGATAGAAGGGACTTTCTTTATTGCCTTTGACAAATATATCAGGTCTCTTGCATTAGCTCTTCCAGTACAGATTCTTGTCTGGAGTCTCTCAATATCTCCGATACCCTTTAGTTCTGATATTAGTCCTGTTCTTGTTTCTTTCTTCAGCAAAACCTCTTCAACCGCAGAAAGACGTTTATTTATTTCATCAAAAACTCTTAATGGCTGTAATATCCAGTGTTTAAGCATCCTGCCGCCCATCGGGGTTTCCGTATAATCAAGCACCGAAATCAGTGTGGTTTCTATGCCCTTTTCACTCATTGAAGAAATAATTTCAAGATTTCTCCTTGTTGAATTATCGAGCAACATATACTTTGATGAAAAGATTGGCTGAATTTCTTTGACATGCTCAAGAATCTGACCCTGAATCTTTGTTAAATAGTGAAGTACAGCGCCTGCAGAACATAAGCCGAGTGTCATATTTTCACAGCCGAAGCCCTTTAGTGAATTTGTCTTAAAATGATTTATAAGGGATTCATAAGAATAATCATAAGAAAATATGTAATCGTCCAATGGTGTAAAAAGCGGAGAAATATTTACCCGTAGTCTATTGTTTTTTTCCAGTGATTCAGGGAGAATAAGCTCGGCAGGATTAAACATTTCCAATCTTCCCAACATCTCACGCACATTTCCTTCGGCAACCCAAAAATCCCCCGTTGAAACATCGATTGCAGAGATGCCGCAGCTGTTATCCTTTAAATATACACTTCCCAGGAAGTTATTGGATTTATCTTCGAGTATTTTTTCGGAATATGTTGTTCCGGGAGAAATTTTTTCTATGTTGCTTCTTTTAACGATTCCTTTTGCTGTTTTTGGGTCTTCTACCTGCTCACATATAGCAACGCGATAGCCGGCTTTCAACATTTTCGACAGATAAACATCAACAGCATGATATGGAAAACCGGCTAAAGGCACCTTTTCCGTATCTTTTCCGTGAGCCCTTGAGGTAAGGGTCAAGCCAAGCACCTTTGAGGCACCGGCGGCATCATCATAGAACATCTCATAGAAATCGCCCATTCGGAAGAAAAGAATCGAATCTTTGGAATTCCTCTTTATTGAATTATACTGCTCCATTAGTGGAGTGAGCTTTGCCATATTCTAAAACCTTAATTATATAATATCAAAAATCGCGGGAATTTCTTGTTATTTTTTTATAACAGGGTTTCATAAAAATAACGTTAAAAGTTTAGTTTAGAATTTTTTATTATTTCTATAGTGTCATGATTTTCTATTGTGTTTATTTGCATAATGTTCTCAAACATATTATTTTTAGTTTTTGCCGGTGTATTATTAATATAATAAAGTAGCAGGTTATTTACAAATATTCCTTTATTTTTTCTGTTTTAATTATAATATGATTATCCTGAGGCAATTAAAATTCAATATTTAAATAAGAAAATAGGGCGAACACACGGGGTCGCCCCCACGGGTGTGGGATGTGAATATGTATATTTTTTGAGCATATTATCAGGGAAAATAGGTATTTTGTGGCAGAAATTTTGTAATTATTAGAGGGCGGTTCGCGAACCGCCCATACAATATTGAATAGGGTTTCATAAAAATACTTTTTAATAAATAGTCAAAAATATCATCAACAATGGCTGTCATTCCCGTGAAAACGGGAATCCAGTTAAGATTTTTTTGTTGTTACCACCAACAAACCAAACACCAACAAAACCAATAAAAACAAATTATTCGTAAGTGCAATTCGCGAACCATCCTTCCTTCTTTAGGTGATGGATATTGTAGGGGCGAATGGCCATTCGCCCTCTTTCCCTTTCAAAAAATTTACACCATAAACAAAAAAATGCTTCGCCCTTATTACAACCACCAGCAATCCCCCTGTAGGGGCGAACCCGCA
>JAUVVT010000344.1 GCA_030604505.1 bacterium
GAAGGAAAATTCTATTGGTGTATTTTGTTTGGGTTGTAAAACCTGGTAAAAACTTAGTTCTTCCGAAGAAGAAAATAATGACAAAATTAATGATGGATAAAAAACAACCGGGATGAAAAAGTATAGAGATTTAACAGAAGATATTTTGATGGATATTTACCGGAAGCTGTTTTCTTCATTTGGGGCAAGGGGTTGGTGGCCCGCAGAAACTCCTTTTGAGGTTGTAATAGGGGCAATATTAGCGCAGAATACTTCCTGGAGTAATGCAAAAAGTGCAATTGAGCAACTCAAGAGCAATAATTTGCTTTCCCCTGAAGCTTTAAATAATATCAATCTGGAAGATTTGGCTGAAATTGTTAAATCTTCAGGTTACTATAACCAAAAAGCCAAGAAAATTAAGAACTTTATTGGTTTTTTTAAAAATTATGATTTTAAGTTTGAGGGGATGTCTAAACAGAGTGCAAATCATTTGAGAGAACAATTGCTGAATATTAATGGAATAGGAGAAGAGACGGTTGACTGTATTTTGCTTTATGCACTTGATAAACCGGTGTTTGTTATTGATACATATACAAAAAGGGTTTTCAGCAGACTGGGATTTGCCGATGAAAGGATTAAATATTCCGAGCTCCAGAAGATTATTACCGATAATCTAAAAAAGGATGCTGTATTATTTAATGAATATCATGCTTTGATAGATTATCTTGCACATTTTATCTGCAAGAAAAAACCCGAATGTGAAAGGTGTGTTTTGCAGGAGGATTGCAATTATTATAACCACTGATACACAGACTTAAAAATTAATTTCACAGATGTTCTTTCCTACTTCATATAACTTCTTTCTCAAATCCGTGAAATCATGGTTACTTTTAACTCATATAATTTGTGATTTAATAATATAAGACACTATTAAAAGAGCATAGAGTAATAATCATCTTTACTTTCGGCAAGTATCTGGGTTCTATAATTATTCCAGAAGCTATCATTTTTATTTATCCAGTTCCCGGTTAAGAATAGCTTTGTTAGTTGATATGCGAGGACTGAATATTCTCTGGTTTCACGGAAAGTTTTTCTCGATGCACTTAATCCCTTGTCAATAGAACTCCAGGAATTACCCCATATTGGCATCCATTCATTGGTTACTCTTGAGGGTCCTGCATTGTACGATGCAAACGCAAGTTGAAGCTGGTCTTTATGGTCTTTATATTTATTTAAAAGATATGTTAGATATCTAACTCCTCCATATATGTTTTCAACCGGATTTCGCGGGTCCTTTATTCCGAGTTCATTTGCAGTATTAGTGACTATCTGGAATATGCCATAGGCTCCTTTTTTACTCACAGCATTGATATTAAAATTACTTTCTATTGCCACAACAGCAAGAATCATAGCAGAACCGGGTTTAAGAGCAAAAGGGGATGTTGTCTGAGATAATTTGATTTTAGACCAGTAATTTAAGGATTCTTCAATATCTTTTTGGTTCTTATATATAATGTCAATCCATAAGTTCAAAAATTCATTATCTATATTTGGGTTTAATCTTTGAGCTATTTCCCTTAAATTTCTTTTTTCCTTTTTCTCATTAATAACTTTTAAGACATCTTTTTCTAAATTAGAATAGACTAAAGAAATATTTTCTTTTTGTATTTTTAACGATGATATTTCTTTTTTAATTATTTTCTCTTCATAATGAACAAGGATTGAGCTTAGCAATATGCTTGAAAATAAGATAAAAACAACAAATAGAGCTGCAGGGGATAATATCTTTTTATAGATATTGGTTATATCTATTATATTATTCGAAGTCTGAACTAACAAAGTGCCTTTTTTAAATTTCATAGTAAGAAGAATTTCGACTCTCTTTTTCCTAGATATTTCCTATACGTTCAGTAATGCAAAAATATATAAATCTATATTATGTTCATTTATTTTTTAAAAGTCAAGTAAAAAATATCTTTTAATATATTTTTTATTCAAAGAACTGATTTAATTTTTCCTGTTAGTTAATATACGAAAATATTTTTTAAAAAACAAGTAAAAAATGCACCGCTGATTAATATGATTATAACGGTATAAAATGAGAAGGCACAAAAAGATAAAGTCACAGAGGCATAAAGGTGGAATGATGTGATGGTTAACATAATGAGGCACCCTTATGTTAAAGGAATAGAGAAAACTTCGGGACTGCCGCATCATCTGTAATGATTACTTTTTGAAAGATTCAAAATAGTAATCTAATGAAAAAATTAAGAAAAACAAGTATGGTCAATTCATGAATTGCCGCTCTAAAAAAATTATTTTTTTCATTATATAAAATTATTGCATAAAAAAGTTATTTTAAAATATTGTTGGGTGGTTTTTTTAGAACTTGATAAATCAAATCCCCACATTTTAAGAATTGAAATTTATAGGATTTTGTAATATACACATAAATTCACAAATAGAAAAAGGGCGATTTGTAAATCGCCCTTTTTTCCCCCTGGATAACGTAATTCGGAAATTATTATTCTTCCGGTTTATATCTTGGAAGTCTTTTATCATCTGGTTTTGCGGGTGTAAGTATCATTGCAAATCCACCACCGGCAGCCATGTTTATAACCACATTATCAGAAGATGTTACTATCACATTATTTACTATTGCATTTGTTGCAATTTTATCTGCATCAGGGGAATCCTGATAAATCTCCGCCGTATATTCGCCCTCATCCAGGAAATCCATTGATATGGTGAGTTTTCTTGGATTCCAGTCGGTCATACTTCCAACATACCACTGGTCGTCATTTTTTCTTGCAACTGTGATATAATCTCCAACCTTTGCATTTAAGACCTTCGTGTCATCCCATGTCACCGGTACTGCCTTTAAAAATTCAATACCTGTTTGGTTTCTGTATGCTGAGGGATAGTCAGACAGCATCTGAAGCGGGCTTTCATATACAACATACATCGCAAGTTGACGGCAGCGGGTTCCCTGTGTCATCGGTTCTATACGAACTGGCTTAAACTGTTCCTTGGATGCATTTCTAAAACCACCTGGAGTGAAATCCATTGGACCTGCAAGCATCCTTGTAAAAGGAATAGTAACTTCATGTTCAGGATTGCATCTATTGCTCCACTTGTTGTATTCGAGCGCTAAAATTCCTTCTCTTGTGATTAAATTCGGATATGTCCGTCTTATTCCGGTCGGTTTATACGCACCGTGAAAATCAACAATGAGGTGGTGTTCTGCTGCTTTCTTTACGACACGATGATAGTAATTTACCATTTCCTGGTCATCCCGGTTCATATAATCTACCTTTACTCCCTTTATTCCCCACTTTTCGTATAGAGGAAATGCTTTATCCATCTGGTCTCTTACACTTTGCCAGTTTACCCATAATAAGATACTAACCCCTCTATCATTTGCATGGCTGATGATTTTTTTAATATCTATTTCTTTGATAGGTGTTGTAATATCGGCTTTCCCTTCACGGTGGTTTCCGTACCATCCTGCATCGATGAGCATATACTCAAGTCCATAGTCACCTGCGAAATCAATATAATGAATCATAGTCTCGGTATTCATTCCGC